>CAUUIU010000263.1:0-4893 GCA_963545025.1 uncultured Sphingopyxis sp.
CAGCAGCATCGCGCCGGCAGCGATCATCCACAGCGGCGCGGGGAGTGCCGGCGCAGCGCTGCGCGCGACAGGCGCGCGATGGGGCATGCGGTCGTCGGGAGCGGGCACTGAAAGCGAGGGCGGGGGCGTTGCCGACGCGGCCTTCGTCTTCGTCGGGCGGGCTGGAGCCACCGGCAAATCGGGCTCGCCCGCGAACAGCGGCAGGTCGGGCGCGGCGGGACGGGCGGTAGCGTTTGCCGCCGCAGCTTCCTGTTCCTCGCGGGCCAGCAATTGCTCTAGGCCCGAAGGCGGCGGGGCGATTTCCTCGCGCGCCGCCGGGCGCAGCTTGGTCGCCGCTTCGCCAATGCTGTCGCGCAGACTTTCCGTGCCCGCCTTGGCGACGCTGCCGATCCCGGCCTTGGTCTTGTCGGCGACTTCGCCGAGTCCGCGGCCCGCTTCGCTCGAAATTTTGGCGACCTTGTCGCCGAGCGCGAGCTTGTCCCAGGCTTGGCCGCTTGCGTCGGCAGCGGCGCGGCTTGCCTTTGCCGAGCCGCGGCCGATCGCGCGCGCGGCACGGGCGGTTGCTGCGCCGCCGCGCTGCGCAAGTTCGCGGATGCGGCGCGGAATTTCCATCGCTTCGACCCTGGCCGGAATGTCGGCGCGGTCGCCGACGTCGATCGTCCAGTCGGCAAAGGCTTCGGCACCGCCGCGGATATGGTCCCAGACCGTCGCGGCGCCCGCGCGGATCTGCTCGGGTTTGACCAGAGGCGGGCGAACGGGCTTCTCGGCCGCTTCGTAGCGCGTCAGGTCGATCCCGACCGGCGGCTCTTCGCGCGGCTTGGCCAGCCCTTCGTCCGGGGCTCGCGGGGGTCCCGGCTCCGACGCAGGCGCCGGGTCGCGCAGCCAAGGCTGGTAATAATCGTCTTTCTTGTCGGTCACTTGTCGCCCTTGTGCATCGTCTGGATGCGATGCCCTGCCCCTGTATCGTCCGAATCTAGCGCCGTTTGCGCTCGCGTTCCACCTCGGCGCGCGCCACCAGCGAAATATCCTGTGCACGGATCCAGTCGGGCGAGCCTTCGGGCAGGCCCTGCATCGCAGTCTCGGCATTACGCAGCGCCAGTCCCGACTGTCTACCCTCCAGCTGATAACGTTCCGCCGAGGCGAGCGCCGCGCGCGCCTGATCGCCCTTGTTCGCATAGACGATGCCGAGCTGATACCAGGCGAAGGGATTCTGATTGTCGAGGGCGACCGCGGTTTTCAGCACCTCTTCCGCCTCGGCATAATTGGCCTGATCCTCGGTGGCGATCAGCGCGTGGCCGAGCGTTGCGCTGATCAACGGCTGCGACCGCGATTGCGCGACCGCCTTGCGCAGCGCCGGGATCGCTTCCTTGGGCCGCCCCGATTCGAGCAGGACCTGCCCTTCGAGTTCGAGGAAATAGGGATCGTTGGGATTGGTCGCGAGCAAGCCTTCGACTTCGGTCAGGGCTTTTTGCGGATAGGCGCTCTTGTGCCAGGCGTAAGCGCGGGCATAGCGCGCCGGGATGCTGCCATTGCTCTCGGGATATTTGCGCAGCGTGCGTTCGGGGTCGGCGATATAGCCCGACAGCTTGGCCTTGATGCGCTGGAAACGCCGCTCGATTTCGGGGTCGGCGGGCTTTTCCCACGCCGGATCGATCACATAAACCTCACGCAACGTCTGAATGCGGTCGCCCGACATCGGGTGCGTGCGGCCATAGGCCTGATCGTCGTCCTGCTTGATTCCGTAGCGAAACTCAAGATTCTGGAGTTTCTTGAAAAAGGCGAGGCTGCCGCGCCCGCTGATCCCGGCCTTCGACAAATATTGCGCGCCCGCAGCGTCGGCGGTCGATTCCTGCACGCGGGTAAAGGCCAGGAATTTGCCGAGCGCCGCCTGCTGGCCCGCCATCATGATGCCCATGCCGGCCTCGCCGCCGCCCGCCGCGATGGCCGCGGCGCCGAGCAGCAGACTGAGCAGCGAGATTCCGGTCGCGGCGCTGGCGCCTTCGTTGATGCGGATCGCGTGACCGCCCATTACATGGCCCAGTTCGTGCGCGAGCACGCCCTGGACCTCTTCGGCGCTGTCGGCGGCTTCGATCAGCCCGCTGAACACATAAATGTCCTGGCTGCCGGCGACGAAGGCGTTGATGCTGCGATCGCCGAGCAGGTGGACGCGCACCTGGCCGGGCTGGAGCCCCGCCGCGACGAGCAGCGGGTCCATCATGTCCTGGAACAGCGCCTCGGTCTCGGCATCGCGCAGGATCGATTGCGCCATCGCCGGGCGCACCACGATCGCGACCATCGCGATCAAGGTCAGGAAAATGCGAAAAAATGTGCGTCCGGCGGAGGCGCGGGCCGCAGGGGATGGCGGGGACAAGATCATCCCTGCCTGTCTTGCGCCGCGCGCCTGAACCCCGACTGAAGCCATAGGGCCATAGTGGGGTTCAGGACGCGCGGAGGCAAGATGCCCGATCAATTGCCGAAGGTGCGCTGCCACCAGCCGCGGCGAAGCTCGCCTTCGGGTGCATCTTCGGCCGCGCCGTCGGCATTGGCCATTTCGGCTTCGCCTTCGGTCGAGGCGGCGGGTGCCGCCTCGGCCGCGACCGCCTTCTTGCTGCGGCTCGCACGCTTCTTGGGCGCGGGCTTGGCGGCTTCGGGCTCGGCTTCGACTTCGACTTCGACCGTTTCGGCGGGTGCCGGCGCTTCCTCGGTCACGGTTTCGGCTGCCGGTTCGGCCGCCTCGGTTGCTTCAACCTTGGGCTTGCGCGGCGCGCGTTTACGCTTCGGCTTTTCCTCAGCCGGCGGGGTTTCGTCGGCGATAGGCTCGGGCGCGACTTCGGCAACCGGCTCGGCCACGATCTCCTCGACGGTTTCGCTATCGGTACCCGCGTCCGGTTTCTTGCGGCCGCGACCACCACGGCGGCGGCGCGGCTTGGCATCGGTGCTCTCGGTGACGGCTTCGGCTTCGACGTCAGCGCCAGCTTCGGCGACGGCCTCGTCGGTGTCGGCGTGCTCGTCACCCTCGGCTTCACCTTCGCCGCCGCTCTCGATGGTGCCGCCCTCGCCGCCTTCCTCGTCGCGGCGACCGCGGCGACCGCGGCGGCGACGGCGGCGGCGCTTGCGGCCTTCGCCATCCTCGTCGGCGTCACCGTCGCGCTCACGCTCGCCCTGGCGCGGACGTGCGGGGCGTTCGGCCTCTTCCTCCTCGGCTTCCTCTTCTTCTTCCTCGTCGACGAAATCATCATCGTCGTCATCCTCGATCGGCGCGATCGGGGCAAAGCTGCGGCGGGCGATCGGCGGCGGACCGCCAACCTCAATCGCCATGCGCGCGCCCTCGGTCTCGCCATCGGGCAGGATTTCGATCGAAACGCCGTACAATTCTTCGATTTCGCGCAGTTCGCGGCGCTTTTCGTTGAGCAGGTAGAAGGTCGCTTCCTGGCTCGCGCGCAGGATGATCTTGCTGCCCTTGCCGCGCGCCGCTTCCTCTTCGATCATGCGCAGCGCCGACAGGCCGGCCGACGATGCGGTGCGGACAAGGCCGGTGCCTTCGCAATGCGGGCAGGGGCGCGTCGAGGCTTCGAGCACGCCGGTGCGCAGCCGCTGGCGGCTCATTTCCATCAGGCCGAAGCCCGAAATCCGCCCGATCTGGATGCGCGCACGGTCGTTCTTCAGCGCGTCCTTCATCGCGCGTTCGACCTTCCGGACGTTCGAGCCATGATCCATGTCGATGAAGTCGATGACGACCAGCCCCGCCATGTCGCGCAGGCGCAGCTGGCGCGCGATCTCGTGCGCCGCCTCAAGGTTGGTGCTGAGCGCGGTCTGTTCGATATTGTGCTCGCGCGTCGACCGGCCCGAGTTGATGTCGATCGACACCAAGGCTTCGGTGGGATTGATCACCAGATAGCCGCCCGATTTCAGCTGGACGACAGGGTTGAGCATCCCGGCAAGCTGGTCCTCGACGCCATAGCGCTGATAGAGCGAGACGGGGTCCGCATATTGCTTCACGCGCCGCGCGTGGCTGGGCATCAGCAGCTTCATGAACTGCTTGGCGGCCTTGTAGCCCTCGTCGCCCTCGACGAGCACTTCCTCGATGTCCTTGTGATAGATGTCGCGGATCGCGCGTTTGACGAGGTCGCTGTCCGAATGGATCAGCGCCGGCGCCGAACTGCCCAGCGTATTCTCGCGAATCTCGTCCCAAAGGCGGGCAAGATAGTCGAAGTCGCGCTTGATCTCGACCTTGGTGCGGCTCATCCCCGCGGTGCGGACGATACAACCCATCGTCGGCGGCAGGTTGAGCTCGTCGACCATCGCCTTCAGCTTGCGGCGGTCGGCACCGTTCGAAATCTTGCGGCTGATCCCGCCGCCGTGCATCGTGTTGGGCATCAGCACGCAGTAACGGCCGGCGAGCGACAGATAAGTGGTCAGCGCCGCGCCTTTGTTGCCGCGCTCTTCCTTGACGACCTGGACCAGCATCACCTGCCGGCGGCGGATGACGTCCTGAATCTTGTAGCGGCGGCGCAGCGACATGCGATTGTCGCCCTCGTCGTCGTCGCGGCGCGGCCGGCCGCGGCCGCCCTTGCGGGGGCCTTTGCCGCGGCGGCGTCCGCGCGAACGGTCGTCGCGGGCTTCTTCGCCATCCTCGGCATTGTCTTCGCCGCTTTCGCCGCCTTCGGCGTCGCCATTGTCCTCCTCGCCGTCTTCGCCGTCGTCACCGGCGGCTTCGGCGACATAGCCATTTTCGTCCTCGCCATGCTCGTCGACGTCGGCGACGTCGCCCTCGAGCTCGTCGAGATCCTCTTCGGCGCGCTGCGCGGCTTCGGCGGCGTGCTCGGCCTCTTCGCGGAGCAGGGCTTCGCGATCTTCCATCGGAATCTGGTAATAGTCGGGGTGGATTTCGCT
>CAUUIU010000264.1:0-4892 GCA_963545025.1 uncultured Sphingopyxis sp.
CCGAGCGCCTGAATCACAGCCGTCACACCAAATCAATGGGTCCTGACCCTAGCGAGCGCCGGGACAACAGCCTCGCAGATTTGCTGCTCGGAGAACGCATCGTTCTCGGCATATTTTGCTACCTTCTTCCAGTGCGAAGGAAGGTTCAGGGATCGATAGGGACCATCGCTCATGTCAGGCGTTATCTAAAAAACTACTGACAATGTCAAATTCGTGGATGGCGCATCATTGGCCAACGATCAAAGCGCAAGTCAAATCCTTTCAAACCCTCGTGAATTTTCGGGATGATGACGTTCGTGGATGATCGGGCATGACATAGACCGAACGCTTGGTCGTCGCGAATTGTACCGCATCAATCGCTTCCACCCCGATGCTTCCGAGGTCGAGTCGCAGGCTGTCATGCCGCGGATCGATGGGTGCGACGGCCGGCTCCCAGCCGTCATCTTCGGGAGGATTTTTCGACTTCCCGCCAGAATCGTCGCGATCAAGCCCATATCATCCTTCGCCGCGCCACCCGGTATCCGCTCTATTCGCTCCCGGGCCTTGCACTGCCCTTATTGGCGAGAACCTCGATGAATCGCTCGGCGATATCGAGATCATAGTCATTGAGTTTGTCGAGATGCTGGTTGAGGCGCTGCGCTGCCGTCGAGGTCCCGACATCTTCGGTGCGGCCGACCAGATAATCGGTGGTGACGCTCAGCGCATCGGCGAGTCGGCACAGATTGTCGAAGGACGGCCGGCGCGATTTGCCCTCGAAATGCGAAATCGAGCTTGCTGGCAAGCCGGTTTTCACAGCCAGGTCCTGCTGACTCATATCCCTGAGATTGCGGGCATTTTGCAGGCGAAGGGCGAATATCTCGCGGGTGTCGTCGTTCTCAGACATGTCGATTTCGCGATGTGTATATTGACATAAACGACATCACTCCTATTTTGTCGATACCGGCATCAGATACATGTCGGTTTCGTCAACTCCAAGGCATTTTTGCCGCGGTTTAGGGAGATTTGTTATGACCAACCCCGCAGAACGCCGCGCGCGCTTTGCCATTCGCATCAACGAGGCCTCGTTCGACACGGAAGATCCGCTGCCCAATGGCCGCGACCTTCTCGAGCTGGCGGGTTTTCGTCCCGCCGACGAGCATCTGCTCTTCCAGCAGCTCGAGGGCGGCATGCTCGAAGACATCAATCTTGCCGAGCCGGTCCCGCTCGACCGCCCGGGGATCGAACGCTTCTTCGCCTTGAAGGGCGATCGCATCTTCTTCCTCGTCGTCGACGGTCGCCGCTTCCCCTGGGGGAAGGCAGCGATCAGCGAGGAGGAACTGCGGGGCCTCGCCCAAGTCGACGCGGACAAGGAGATCTGGTTCGATCCCAAGTTCGGCAAGGACGATCTCGTCGAGCCGGGGTCGGAGGTGAGCCTCAAGGGGGACGGCGTGGAACATTTCTTCACCGCCGACCGCCCGAACGAGCCGCGCCTCGTCACCATCAAGCTCAACGGCGACCCGGTGAAGATCCCCGGCGGGGATTACACGACCGAGACGCTGAAGAAGAAGCTTGAGGTGCCGGCCGACTGGGATCTCGATATCATGGCGAGCGACGGCACCATGCGGCCGCTCCAGCCCGGCGAAGTGATCAAGGTCGTGAAAGGCCTGAAGTTCGTCAGCCACGTCCGCCAGGGCGGTTCGTCCTGATGGACGCCGCCGAGGAGTTCGAACGCGTCCGGGTGCTTTACCCGGACGCGGGCCTGCTCGAGGAGGGCGGGCAGGCTTACGTCCACCTCCCTGCGCTGCCGATCGCGACGCCACAGGGCGCGGTGACCCGCGAGGCGATTCTCAGCCCGCATGCACATTCGGGCTATATGACGCGGCTTTTTCTTTCCGAATCCGTGCCGTCGAACGTGAACAACTGGACGACGCACATTCTTTTCACGCGGCCCTGGTTCACTTGGTCCTGGCAGAATGTCGAAGCGACGCAGCCCTGGACCACGATCCTGGCCAACCATCTGGCGGCTCTGCGATGACCATCCATTTCAAGATCGGCAACGACCTTGTCGAAGCGGTGCGGACCGATCTCCATCGCGCCCATCCCTTCGCCTATGAACGCGTCGGCTTCCTGTTCGCCGGCGTCGCCGCGCCGGGCGGCGATCTCATCGTCACCGCAAGCGATTATCGCCCGGTCGCCGACGAAGACTATCTCGACGACAGCAACGTGGGCGCGATGATGGGCCCCGATGCGATCCGCAAGGCGCTCCAGCACAGCTATCAGACGCGCACTGCGGCGATCCACGTGCATCTGCACGTGCACCGCGGACGCCCGAACTTCAGCGGCGTCGACAACCGCGAGAACGCCAAGTTCGTCCCGAACTTTTTCAATGTTTCGCCGCAGCGGCCGCACGGCGCGATCGTGCTCAGCGAAGACGCGATGCGCGGACATATCTGGCTGCACCGCGACGCGCGCCCCGTCCCGATCGGCCGGTTCAGCGTCGTCGGCGCGCCCCTCTGGTTCGATGGAGAAGCCGCATGACCCGTAGCACTCGCCAGAATTTCCTCGGCGCCGACAGCGATGAAAAGCTCCGCTCAGTCACCGTAGGCCTCGTCGGGCTCGGCGGCGGCAACTCGCATGTCGTCCAGCAGCTCAGCCATGTAGGCATCGGCCGGCTGGTATGTGTCGATGACGATATCGTCGAGGACAGCAACCTCAATCGCCTGATCGGCGGCCGAAGCGCCGATCTTGATCCGGCCCTGCACAAGACCTCTATCGCGGAGCGGATGGTGCGCGGCCTCGTCGAGGGGGCCGAGGCCGTCTTCCTGCCGTGCCGGTGGGAAGCGGCGCGCGAAGAGCTAGCCCGCTGCGACATCATCGTGGGCGGTCTCGATTCCTATCGGGCGCGGAGCGAGCTGGAGGGCTTCTGCCGGCGGCTGATGATCCCCTATATCGACATGGGAATGGACGTGCACGACGTGGGGGACGGCTTCGCGATCGGGGGACAAACCATCCTGTCTATGCCCGGTGGACCCTGCCTGTGGTGTATGGGGATGCTGTCCGAGCCGCGCCTCGCCGAGGAAGCGCAGCGTTACGGCGCCGCGGGCGGCAAGCCGCAGGTGGTCTGGCCGAACGGCGTGCTCGCGTCGCTGGCGGTCGGCCTCGTCGTGCAGCTTGTCACGCCCTGGACCAAGGCGCCGCTGGCTTCGGCCTATCTCGAATATGACGGCAACCGGCAGCAGGTCGCGACGAGCAATCGCCTGAAGGCGATCGCCGGACAGCCCTGCACCCATTATCCCGCCAATGACGTCGGCGATCCGCTGTTCGATGTTCGGCTCATGATCGCGCGCACCGAGCCTCCGGCCGCCGCAGTGCCGGCGGACAGGCCGGCCGATGGATTCTGGACCTGGCTTCGCGCCTGGTTCAGCCGCCGGCCGGCTTAGCCTCGGCGATCCCGCAGCGGTCGAAGTCGTGCCATCCGCGCACTTTCGGCCGGAACGTCTGGGCGTCGTTAGTCGCGCGCCAGGAGAGGCCGCGCGAAGCGACGGGGTCGGCGGGATCGAAGGTCCAGAAAAGACCGAGTCCCGGGATCTGTGCGACGAGATTGCTCTCGCCGAAAAATTTGCTGCCGGTCGCGTCGAGGACGATGTGCCCGCGCACCTTCCGCCCGCAGGGATCATAGCCCTTGAGGTCGTCGGCAAGCGAGAATTCGGTCACCCAGACATAGCGTGGAAAATGCTTGCCGAGCAGTTCGGCCTTGAACGGGTCGGGCAGCTGGTTACGCAGCGCGCGCTTCTTGTACTTCCAGCCGAAGGTCAGATAGGTGCGCGAGACGAGCTGGTCGGGATCGACGCCGTAGAAACTCGGATCTACGGCGAGGATGGCGCCGAGCGTCGGGCTCCCTTCGGGCGCCGACTTCTGCGCCCGTTCGCGATAGCGGTCTGCATTGTGGACGAAGCCCTCGACAAGGTCGCGGCTCAGTTCCTCGGCGATATCCCCGGTCATGAAGACTTTCGACGGCAGGGGCACCATGACCCAGAGCGCGTCCTCTTCCAGCGTCCAGGGATAGGTATCGCTGCGGTCGGCGGCCGCGACCGGCAGTCGCTGATGCGTTCCGCGCTGGTCGTCGTTGACGAGAAGATGCGACACGATATCGGCCGTCGAAGGACGTGCGCCGTTTGCCGCGGGCATATTCTCGCGCACGACCCGGCCCACCGCGACCACCGCATGGCCAACAGCACCGTCGCGGCCGCGAAGGCCGATCAGCACCGGGATGCCGGAATCGAGATAGCGTGCGACGACATTCTGCGGCGGCTTGGCCCAGACGAGCTTCTTGCTATCGGGATCGGGACGCGCGAATTGCACGACGGGATGGCGATCGAGCGCCCGCAGGGCCCGCACGATATTGTCGGGCGTCAGAAATTCCGAGCCGGCCGGGAGCGAGCGGGTCGTCAGCATGTCGGTCGGGTTGAGCGCCGCCTCGTTGATCGCGGGCATCGAGAACCAGGGCCCGCCATGGCTGGCATGGAAATGCCGGCCGGCCATCCAGATCGCCGCCTGGGCGCAGGCGCCGACACGGGTATCCTGCTGCGTGAGCGGGAAACCCTCGACGGTGAGATCCGCACCGAGCACATGCACGGGATAAGGCGCGATCGTATCAATGATGATCGAGGGGTCGCTGGCGAGCCGGTCGGCGGCGACGACGGCGGCGCCGATCGGGGCGTGGGCGACCGGGCGGATGACGACAAATCCCAGATAATGGCTCGCCTCGGTCTCGAGGGCCCGGCTCACATCCTCGGCGGTCGCATGCTTCGATATGGCCGAGATGTCATTGTCGAAAAAATGGAGGCGGCTGCAATATTTGGTTAGCGATGCGAGCACCCCACCTCGACGCTGTCGATCTGATCGCCAAGATG
>CAUUIU010000265.1:0-4890 GCA_963545025.1 uncultured Sphingopyxis sp.
ATCGCTCAGTGTCTCGTGGGCTCGGAGATGTGTATAAGAGACAGCCTTTTCATGGAGCGCTTCGTCCCCGAGGCGCGCCACGTCGAGGTGCAACTGATCGGCGATGGGCAGGGCAAGGTTCTCCATTTCGGCGAACGCGACTGTTCGGTGCAGCGCCGCTACCAGAAGCTGATCGAGGAAGCGCCGAGCGTCGCGATGCCCGACACACTCCGCGCCGAGCTGCACAAGGCGGCGGTCGATCTGGCCGCGAGCGTCGATTACCGCAACGCCGGGACGGTCGAGTTCCTGTACGATGTCCTGCGGCAGGAGGTCTATTTCATCGAGGTCAACGCGCGCATCCAGGTCGAGCATCCGGTGAGCGAAATGGTGAGCGGCGTCGATCTGGTCCAGCAGCAGCTCCGGGTGGCGGGCGGGCAGGGGCTGTCGATGGACCAGCAGGATGTCATCCTGTCGGGCCACGCGATCGAATGCCGCATCAATGCCGAAGACAGCACGCGCGGGTTCGTGCCCGTTCCCGGCACGATCACCCGCTGGGCGCCGCCCGAGGGCGAAGGCATCCGCCTCGACAGCCATATGGGCGCGGGCGCGGTCATCCCACCCTTCTATGACTCGATGGTCGGCAAGCTGATCGTCCATGGCCAGGATCGCGCCGAGGCGGTGGCCAAGCTGACCGACGCGCTCGACGATTTCACCGTCGAAGGCGTGCCGACGACGATCGATCTTCATCGCCAGATCGTCCGCCACCCCGATTTTATCGCCAACGCTTTCCATACGCGCTGGCTCGAACAAGTGATGCTCGCCGAACCGGCGATCGCAGCGGAGTAGTCCATGGCGCATATCAAATTCCTCGACGAGACTTGCCGCGACGGCCAGCAGAGCCTGTGGGGCATGCGGATGCAGGCGGGGCAGGCCTATCCGGTGCTGCCGACGATCGACCAGACCGGCTATTCGACGATCAGCCTTGCCGGTTCGTCGCTGTTCGAGGTGCTCGTCCGCCATTGCCAAGAAGATCCCTGGGCGGGCTTCGACCTGATGATGAGCCAGATCAAGAACACCCCGGTCCGCGGCGGCATCCGCTCGAACGGGTCGGTGACCTTCGGCTTCACGCCGCAGGTGTTGATGGACCTGTGGATGGAGCGCCTCTGCGTCCATGGTGTGCGCAGCTGGTGGATCTATGATGTCCTGTTCAATATCGACAAGATGACGCGGCTCGCCAAGTTGTCGAAGAAATATGATTGCAAGGTCGCCGCGACGATGCTGTTCACCTTGTCACCGGTGCACGACGACGCCTTCTGGGCCGACAAGGCGGACAAGCTCTCGGCGATCCCTGAAGTCGACAGTCTCTTGCTCTATGACACCGGCGGCGTGCTTGACCGCGACCGGATCAAGACGCTCGTCCCGGCGATCGTCGCCAATGCGCGCGGCAAGCCGGTCGAGATGCACTCGAACAACATGCTGGGGCAGTCGGCGAAGGCCTATTGCGACGCGGTCGAGTTCGGCGTCACCGTGCTGCATACCGCGGCGCGTTCGATGGCGAACGGCCCGTCGATCCCGTCGATCGACATCATGGTCAAGAATATGGAGACGCTGGGCCACACGCACGACATCGACGTGTCGAAGCTGCACCCGGTGTCCGAGCATTTTCGCGAGGTAGCCAAGACTGCGGGCTATCTGCACGACCAGCATTATGAATATGATGTCACCTCGCTGACCACGCAAATTCCGGGCGGGATGATGGGGACGCTGCGCAACCAGCTGATCCAGCAGAATATGCTCGATATGCTGCCGGTGGTACTCGACGAGGTTGCCGCGGTGCGCCGCGAGCTGGGCTATCCGGGTATGGCGACGCCGTTTGCGCAGCTCGTTGGTACGCTCGCGGTGCTCAACATTGTGACGGGCAAGCGCTATGGCGCGATCCCCGACGAGGTGATCCAGTACGCCGCGGGCTATTATGGCGAGCCGCCCGCGCCGATCGATCCCGACGTCATGGACCGCATCGCCGCGGCGCCGCGCGCGAAGGAGATTTTCGGCAGTCCGCCGCCCGAGCCAGATCTCGCCGAACTCAAGCGCCAGCATGGCACCGACGACGAGGATGAGCTGATCTTGCGCGCGCTCGTCCCCGCGACCGACATCGACAAGATGCGCGCCGCCGGGCCGCTGAAGCGCGACTATCCGACGATCTCTTCGCCCGAGATGGATCGTGTGCGCCGGCTGATGAAGGTCGCGAACACGCCATTCGTTCAGATCAAGTCGGCCGAACTCGACCTCGTCATGCGGAGATAGCCGCCGATGCGGATGATCGACTATTTCGATCGCGGCGCGCGCATGGCGCACGACCAGCCGTGCATGATCGCGGGCGACCGGTCGCGGAGCTATGCCGAGGTCGCGGCGCGCAGCCACGCCATCGCGCGAGCACTGATTGCCGATGGCTTTGCAGCCGGCGCGCATGCTGCGGTGCTCAGCGGCAATGCGATGGAAGCCTTCGAGGCGATCCTCGGCATCCTCCGTGCCGACGGCGTCTGGGTGATGGCAAACAATCGGGCGGCGGTGGGCGAGAATGCCTATCTGCTCGATCTGCTCGATGTTGACACGCTGTTTGTCCACAGCGAGATCGCCGACCGCATTGCCATATTCCGCGCCGAATGTCCGAACATCCGCCGCTATGTTGCGCTCGACCGGCCGTTTGCCGAGGCCGATCTGTTTCTTGAAGACATGATCGACGGGTCGAGCGAGCTCGCGCCACAGCGGCACTCGGGGCACGAGGATGAGCTGGCTTTCCTTGGCAACACCGGCGGGACGACAGGGCGGCCGAAAGGCGTGATGCTGTCGAACCGCAACTGGCAGGCGCTCGTATCGAGCCTTGTCGCGTCGATGCCGATGAAGGTGCCGCCGGTGAACCTTGTAGCCGCCCCGATGACGCATGCGGCGGGGCCGCTCGCGCTCGCGAGCATGGCGCTCGGCGGGACGGTCGTCGTGCTGCCCAAATTCGATCCGCCTGCGGTGGTCGAGGCGATCGAGCACCACCGTGTGACCTATATGTTCCTGCCGCCGACGGCGATCTACATGCTGCTCGCCGAACCGAGCGTGCGGACGGCGGACCTCTCCAGTCTCCAATATATCAGTTACGCCGGCGCGCCGATGTCGCTCGACCGGCTGAAGGAAGCGATCGCGGTGCTCGGTCCGGTGATGAACGCGAGCTTCGGCCAGACCGAGGCGCCGATGTGCGTGACCGCGATGCCGCCGCACGAGCATCTGAACGAAGCCGGCGAACTCGCCCATCCGGGCAGCTGCGGCCGTGCGAACCTGCTGTCGATCGTCGAGATCATGGACGAAGACGGGAACATCCTGCCGCCCGGCGAGCGGGGCGAAATCGTCGTGCGCGGACCGTTGGTGATGGCGGGTTATTACAAGAATCCCGAGGCAACGGCCGAAGTGTCCACCTTTGGCTGGCACCATACGGGTGACATCGGGGTGCGCGACGCCGACGGCTGGTTTTACGTTGTCGACCGCAAGAAGGACATGATCATCTCGGGCGGATTCAATATCTATCCGGCCGAGGTCGAGCAGGCCATTCTCGCGCATCCCGATGTTCAGGATTGCGCAGTGATCGGCGTGCCCGACGACAAATGGGGCGAGGCGGTGATTGCGGTGGTCGAGCCGCGCGCGGGCGTCACGATCGACACCGACGCGTTGCTGGCGTCGGCGCGCGAAATGCTGGGGCCGGTGAAGACGCCCAAGGCGATTGAGATGATCGAAGCACTACCGCGCAGCAATGCCGGCAAGGTGCTGCGTGCCGAACTGCGCCGCGACCGCTGGGCGGCAGCAGGGCGGGCAATCTGATGCGCGACGCGATCATTCTTGGTGTCGGCATGACGCCGTTCGGGCGGCATCTCGACAAGAGTCACGAGCAGCTGACGCAATGGGCGGTGCGTGACGCACTCACCGACAGCGGCATTCCGCCGGACGCGATCGACATGGCGATCTATGCCAATGTCATCCAGGGTTTCTTCGCGGGCGAGATGTCAATTCCCGGCGAATATGCGCTGCGCCCGCTCGGGATTTCGGGCGTGCGTGCTATGCATGTCGAGGCGGCTTGCGCCAGCTCGACAGTCGGCTTTCATGTCGCGGTCGATTATGTCCGCGCTGGGCTGGCCGAATGCGTGCTCGTCGTCGGGGTCGAGAAGCTTTATTCGGACGATCGCGCCAAGAAATTCGCCGTGTTCCAGCAGCCGCGCGACCTGGTCGAGGCCGAAGCCTATCTGTCGAAAACCGCGGGCCTGCTTGCGCCGGTGCCGCCGGGTGGCGAGAGCGAAAGCCCGAACATATTGATGCAGGCCTATGCCGCGCAGGCTAGGCTGCATATCGCCACCTATGGCTCGACCCAGCGCCAGATCGCGGCGGTCGCGGCCAAGGATCATGGCCATTCGGTCCACAATCCCCTGAGCCAGTACCGCAAGGCGATGTCGGTCGACGAAGTACTCGCTGCGCCGACCGTCGCTTGGCCGCTCACCAACCCGATGTGCGCGCCGATCAGCGACGGCGCATCGGCGGCGATCGTGTGCAGCGCCGACTGGGCGAAGCGCTTTCCCGACGCGCGCGCGGTGCGCGTGCTGGCGGCGGAATCGCAGACGGGCAGCGAGCGCGCGCCAGACGATTATGCAAAGCATGTGACGCGCATCGTTGGTGCGCGGGCCTATGAAAAGGCGGGCGTCGGGCCAAGCGATATCGATATCGCCGAAGTCCATGACGCAAGCTCGATCGGCGAGATGATCCAGACCGAAGCGCTCGGCCTGTGTGCCGCCGGAGAAGCTGGCATCGCCGCCGAACGCGGCGAAACCGCGCTTGGCGGGCGCATCCCGGTCAATGTTTCGGGCTGTCTCTTATACACAT
>CAUUIU010000266.1:0-4869 GCA_963545025.1 uncultured Sphingopyxis sp.
GTGTCGCCGAGCCGACCGCCGGAGGGTTCCCGGCCAGTTCGGCCATCCCCGGGCAATTTCTGTTGAAAGACGCCGTTCTGCTTGCCGCTTCACTGGTACTTCTCTCGGCGGCCGTCCGACGGAAAAAACCTGCCGGCGCTCAGGTCTAAGGTAACTACGACGCTCAAGCCATGATGCGGACCTATCGGCGGGAGGCGCGAAGCTTACCGTCGATAGGGGCCGTGAGCATGGCTTATCTGTCCGTGAAGGCTGTCCGCCCGACTGGCGCGGTGAGGTCGGAACATACGCTTCGCTCGGATAACGCCCTGCCGGAAGGCAAGCTCGCGGCGAGCGTCGGTTCCGGTTTCAGCTGTCCGGGATCCGCGGCGCCATCAGCGTGCGTCAGGATCAGCGAACCGCGCGCCGATGGCAGCTAGCCAACGCGCGACCAATGCAAGTTCATCGTCGGCGAAACCCTTGCAAAAGCGATCATTCAATCGGCGTCTCGCCAGGACCGCCTCGGCTCGCTCGCCACTGCCTTTGTGGGTGAGGGCGATCAGATAGGCGCGGCGATCATCGGGATCGGGACGACGCTCGAGCAGCCCATCGATCACCATGCGGTCGATAAGGCCGGAAAGCGAGGATTGGCCGATCGCGAGCTGCTCCGCGAGGGTGCGCATCGGTGTCGCCGTGCCATCGGCCGCGAGGGTCGTCAGCATCGCGGCGCGGCTGGGCGTGTTGCTTCTTTCACTCGCCTGCAATTCGGCCCGAAGGCCCTGCTGCGCTCGCGCAAAAAGCGGCAGGAAATCAGGGCGGATCTCCGCCTGGGCCGTGCGCGATCCAGGCTCGGGCAAAGGCTCTGCCGAATTTGCGCCGTTGCAAGGTGCCGAGGTTCTATCCGAGCGGAAGGCGGGCACCGCTTGGCCTAGCCTCCCGGACCACAGTCGATGCAGCGCAGCGGCGGATTCGGTCCGAACCCGAGTTGGTGGTTGAGGTGGCGAAGCGCAGTGCGCAGCCCTTCCTCGATGACAGGATGATAGAAGGGGCGTTCGAGCAATTCGGCGACGGTAAGCCGGCTCTCGATCGACCAGGCGAGGAGATGAGCGAGATGTTCCGCCGCTGGACCGAAGATTTCGGCGCCAAGCAGCAACCCGCTCGGCCGATCGCCATAGACGCGCAGCAATCCCCGGTTGAGCCCCAATACGCGAGCGCGTCCCTGGTCTTCGAACGACACTTCGCCGATGGCGAAATCCATCCGGTCGCGAAGAAGGTCGGCATGGCTGCGCCCGGCGATGGCGATCTGGGGATCGGTGAAGACGATCGTCAACGGGGTCCGGCGCGCGCGGCAGTAGCTGTGCGGATAGCGCGCGGCATTCTCGCCTGCCACCCGGCCTTCGTCCGCGGCCTCGTGAAGGAGCGAGAGATCGACCGCCGAGTCGCCCGCGATGAAGATGTCGCTGTAACTGGCGCGCATCGACAGATGATCATAGGTGGGGACGCCATGGGCGTCGAGCGTGAGCGAGGTGTTTTCCAATCCGAGCTTGTCGATATTGGCCCGCCGGCCCGCGGCCGCGAGGAGATAATCGAACCGCTCCTCCCCAGCGCTTGAACGGACGATCACAGCGTCCCCGTCGCGCGCGACGCTTGCATCGGCCGCCATCCAGTCGCTAGGAATTTCGCTCGAGAAATGTGCCGCCGCATAAGCCGCGACGTCGGGATCGGTGAGCGGGCCGACGCTGCCGCCGCGCCCATAGATATGGGTGCGGACACCGAGGCGATGCAAAGCCTGCCCGAGCTCCAGGCCGATCGCGCCGGTGCCGAAGACTGCAACTGAGGACGGCAGATCGGTCCAGTCGAACAGTTGGTCATTGAAAATTAGCCGATCGCCCGCCGGTTCCAGACCCGCGGGTACGACCGGCCGCGAGCCCGTTGCGATCACGATGCTGCGCGCGCTGATCTGCTTTCCGCTCGCGAGTTCGAGCCGATTGTCATCGACAAAACGCGCCTGCTCGCGAAGCAGGCCTCCGGGCGCAAACCCGGCAATCGCCTCGGTGGCGAAGCTAACAAAGTGGTCGCGCTCGGCGCGGACACGGTTCATGACCTGTACGCCGTCGACCTCGACGGGGCCGGAGCGAAGTCCGAACAGGCCGACGCTTTCGGCACGGTGGCGCGCCTCTGCCGCAGCGATGAGCAATTTGGAAGGCATGCAGCCAACGCGGGCGCAAGTAGTGCCCAGAGGCCCGCCGTCGATCATGACGACGCGATCACTATATTTGAGCGCTTCCCGGTACGCTGACATTCCAGCGGTGCCCGCGCCGATTATCGCCACGTCATAGTCGAAATCGGTCATCCCGCTGTCCCTTCCTGATTACACGATGCGCATATTGCGCGCATCGAGCGCGCAAAAACAGTTGGCCCGTGGGCATGGTTTCTATGCCCTGCGGGAATAGTTTGTGGCGGCGAAGATGAGCATGAGGGTCAATGTCATCCCGAAATAGGCGGCCAGGGCATGGGGAGCGAAGGAGGGCAACCCGTAGACGATGATGACCCCATTGCCGCCCGGGATGAGCTGGGTGGCCAACCCCATGATGGTGCCGCCGACGAGATGCCGCGAGCCTTGACGCCAGTTGGTACCGCGCAACCGGAAGCTGGCGGAGCGGACGGCAGCAAATAGTCCGCCGCCGATCATCATCGCGGTGCCTAGAAGCGCCGGCAACGGAGAAATCGGGGTGAAATCGCGCATGACGAGCTGCGAAGCGTAGCTGGACAGGAGGCCCAGATAGGTCCAGCTCCCGGCGCAGGCGTACAGCAGGCCGCCGCCGATGCCGATGATGAGCATGGCCTCGAAGGGCCGCATCCGCGCGCGTCCAAGCAGCATCTTGCGCCAGCGCGCCCGGCGGCGCAGCAATCGCAGGCGCGGCCAGCTCCACCAGCAGACTGCGGCGAAGGCCAGCCACGCCGCTATCGCGGCGAGCGGTGACGTCGCGAGCAGCGAGGGTTCGGGAATTTGCTGGGGCCTGTAGACTTTGGATATGAACGAGGCGCCGATTACCCAACCGGCGAGGGTCAGAAGATATCCGAGCCTGCCGCCGGTCAAATGCGCGAGTGTTCCAAAGCCGCAAGCTTGGTTCGCCCACGCGCCGATCCCGTAAAGACACCCGAACAGGAGAGCCTGGATCAGCTGGTCATAGCCCGGGGACAGATGGAAAATAGCGGGTGCGGACCATGCCAGTGGAACAAGCAGAAGCCCTGACCAGCAAGCCGCCGTCGCGAACCCGATGAACTTGTCGGGTCGACGCCGCACGACAAGATCCTGCGCTGCAACAACCACGCAGACCGTCCCCCGCCGGATCGCGAAGCCCATCGCAAAACTCAGTACCGATGCCGCAATGGCAACCGAAATAGCGTTCATGAGGGCAAACCGGGTCGCTCATCGGCAAAGATCGCGTTCAGCTGCGGGCGGAGCCAGTCGAGGAAGGCGCGCACTCTCGCGGTCTGGTCGCGGCCAGCCGGCAGCAGCGCCCATAAATCAATGTCTTCGAGCATATGGTGGGGCAGCAACTCGACAAGATCGCCGGTATCGATCAGATCCGCGACGAAGGGCCGGGGCAACATCGCATAACCGAGACCGGTAAGCGCTGCCGACCGGGCCGCGTCGTCGCTGTCGAGAATGAGCGCGGGATGCACCATGATCGCGATGCGCGCGCTGCCCTCGCGGAAGACCCAGCTATTCTTCGCATGATGAAGGCGCGAGATGATCGCCGGCTGCCCCATGAAATTGTGCGGGGCGTCGAGACCATTTTGGGCCTTGTTCGCGACCAGCGCCATCCGCGTGCGCGCCATGCGAGAGGCGACGAGCGCGGTGTCGGCGAGCGCGCCGATCCGCAGCGCGACATCCACGCCCGATGCCACGACATCGGTTTCGCGATCGGTGATCTCGAGATCGAGCGTGACTTCGGGAAATTGATCAGAGAATTCCCGGAGGCGCGGCACGAGGTGCAGCCGGGCAAGGCAGGTCGGGACGACAACGCGCACCGGTCCGGCGAGCCGGCCCCCATCTTCCTTGGCGGCAATCTCCGCGGCGGCGGCGGCTGCAATCGCACGCTCGGCGCCGTCGCGGTAGCGGCGCCCCGCCTCGGTGAGCGTCAGGCTGCGGGTCGAGCGCTGGAACAGCCTGACGCCGAGATAGGCCTCGAGCTGCGCCACGGCTTTCGAAATCGATGGCTGACCGACATTTAGCCGGCGCGCCGCCGCCGAAAAGGAGCCCGCCTCGGCCACGGCGAGGAACTGCTCCATGACGGCAAGTCGATCCATTTCATTCCCCTGCGGAATAGGTCCTATCGACTCAACCCATCTGCCGCAAGCAATCGCTGCAGCCTAAATACCGCTCATCCGCAAAAACGAACCCGAGACAAAGCCTTCTGGAGTTTTGAGATGACCATCATGAATGCCAGATCAGAACCGACGCCGCTTTCGTGGCCCTGGAGAGCGCGGTCCGTTTCCTTGCGGGTTGCGGCGGCCTTCCCTTACCGCCGCAAAAGCCTCGAGTCCGGACGCGACGTCCCAGCCGGTAATTCCCCTTCCCGGCTTCGTCGCTTCGCTCGATCCACCTTGGGCTGGGCGTGACTCCCGGCGCCCGGCTCGAGGTGGACATCGAAGGAAAGGCTGACGCGAGCCGCGGCAGCCTTTCCCCTCCCCAATTTTCGATGCAGAAGAGTCGAATGAACTTCCGAACGGACATGAGCATGATCGAGCAAGCCTATTTCCAGGCAGCCGGCGACGAGGGGCGGGTAGCAATCGCCGAAGGCGATCGGCAGATCCTGGCCAAGGGCATAGAGGTCTCTGTCTCTTATACACATCTGACGCTGCCGACGAAGCTAGAAGTGTAGA
>CAUUIU010000267.1:0-4863 GCA_963545025.1 uncultured Sphingopyxis sp.
GGCCGGGACATAGACCGGATTCTTCAGCTTGCCTTCGTCATCGACGAAAGTGTTCACGCCTTCGTTGAGGCCCATAAGCGCCAAGGGAACCGGATTTTCGCCCGCCGAGAAAACGATCGGATAGAAGCGGCAGGCCGAGACGAATTCGTCCGAGGTCAGCGGCACGGCATGCTGGTTTACAAGAAAATCGGCCTTGTCGAGCGAACGGGCGTGGAAGTCGGCGTGATCGACGCTCGAAAGCGGCACGAGATCCTTGTAAAACAGCGGCAGATTGTTGGCGGGCGCAGTGGCCATGATCGAACTCCGGTAAAAATCCCCATGTCGGGGGCGAAAGAATAACAGCGCGCCTTATTGACCCGCGCCGCGCGGCGCAAGAGGGCTGTCGTGCGCGACGTGGCCGGTTTCAGGCGATCAGTTTGCCGGGATTGAACAGGCCGAGCGGATCGAGGCCCGATTTGATACCGCGGAGAGCCAACAGCCGCGCCGGACTGTCGAGTTTCGCGAGGATATCGCGTTTCATCTGGCCGATACCGTGCTCGGCGGAAATCGAGCCGCCCATCTCGATGACGTGCGAATAGACGAGGTGGCTTAGTGCTTCGCCATGCTCGGCGAGCCACACCGCGCCGTCGCCGTCGACGGGTGGCTGGACATGGTGATGGATGTTGCCGTCGCCGAGATGGCCGAAGGATAGCGCCCGCGCGCCCGGAAAAGCCTTGGCCAATCGGGCTGGATTGTCGGCGATGAAGCGCGGCATCAGGTCGACGGGCACGCTGATGTCATGCTGGATCGCCGGGCCTTCGGCGCGCTCGGCTTCGGAAATGGAGTCGCGCAGGCGCCAGAAATCCTCGCTTTCGCGGTCGCTCTTTGCGATCACGACGTTGCGGATCAGCTGCGCGTCGAGCGCTGCGGCGAGCTCGGCTTGCAGCGCTGCATCGAGCGCCGCGTCGTCGTCGCCCGCAAGCTCGACCAGCGCGTACCAGGGAAAGGGATCGGACAATGGTGCGCGAGTTTGCGGGATGTGCCGCAGCACGGCTTCAAGGCAACTGTGCGGGACGATCTCGAACCCTTCGAGTTCACTTCCGATCGCACCATCGAGCCGGCGCAGAAGAAGCAGTGCGTCGTCCGGCGATTCGAGTCCGACCCAGGCCGTCTTTCGGGCGACCGAAGCCGGCACGAGGCGCAGGCAGGCCGCGGTGACGATCCCGAGCGTTCCTTCGGCGCCGCACAGCAGCTGTTTCAGATCGTAGCCGCGATTGTCCTTCTTGAGCGGCGCCAGGCCGTCGAAGATGCTGCCGTCGGGCAGCACCGCTTCGATGCCCGCGACGAGCGCGCGCATCGTTCCGTGGCGAAGCACCTGCGTTCCGCCCGCGTTGGTCGATACAAGGCCGCCGATCGTCGCCGATCCTTTGCCGCCGAGCGTCAGTGGGAAGCGCAGATTGTCCGCCAACGCCGCATTGTGGAAATTTTCGAGGATCACGCCGGCCTCGGCGACTGCAAGCTGTGCCTCTGTGTCGATCGTGCGGATGCGATTCAGGCGGCGGGTGCTGAGGATCAGCTGGGCGCCCGACATGTCGGGGGTTGCGCCGCCGACCATGCCGCTGTTCCCGCCCTGCGGCACCAGCGCGATCCGATGCTCGGCGCAAAGGCGGACCACCGCCGCGACCTCCTCGGTCGTCGCGGGCGAGAGCATCGCGGCTGCAGCGCCGTGATATTTTCCGCGCCAGTCGATAAGCCAGGGCGCCATCACATCGGGATCGTACGTAAAACCCTTCGGGCCCAGTACCGACGCCAATGCTTCCAGGGCGGCAGGAGAAGGCGGCTGGGTCACGTGCGCTCACTCCGGAAATTTCCCGAAACATGTCGCATCAAGGGTCGACAGCAGTTCATTTGATGTTCAATCATGGCTGTTACAGGGGGCGATGGACGAATAGCATCTTTTCGTCCAGCGGACATCGACGCGGGAGCGAAGGGTGAAGAGCATTTGCGGTCAGGGCGCCAAGGGGGCGGCAGCACCATCGTGCTGACGGCCGTGTCCCTGTTGCTTGCGGCCGCGGCACCCGCCGCCGATACGCCTTTGCCGGCACCGCCCGAACCGCTGGTTGCGGTGGCGATCCCGACCCCGCCGACCCCGCCCGACGCGCCGCACTGGCAGGTCGTGATCGAACAGCAGCTTATCATCCGCGTCCCTGCGCAGCGGACCCCGCTCAGCAATTTCTCCGCGAGCCCGGCGCCGGCACAGCGGGTCAAGCGAATCCCCATCGTGTGGAAAGAGAAGAACGCTCCGAAATGTGTCGCCATGCGCAACATCATCGGCATGCAGGCGGCGGAGCGTGACAGCATCGACCTGATAACACGCCAGAAAGAGCGATTGCGGGCGCAGCTCAATCGCGGGTGTCGCGCGCTCGATTTCTATGCCGGCTTTTACATGAAGGACAGCAAGGACGGTCGGCTTTGCGAGGACCGCGATGAAATTCACGCCCGGACCGGCGCGAAGTGCGAGATCGACAAATTCCGCCTGATGGTCGCCGTTCCGCGCGACGATGATTAATCTCGGCCAGCTGAGGGCTCTTTCCTTGACTTTTCATCGCCATTTCCCCTAGGGGCCCGGCAGCGTAGGCTGGCGTGGGACGCCGCGCTGTCATATTTTCCGGACATGTTGACCTTATGAAATTTGCCGACCTCGGCCTTTCCGACGAACTTTTGCGCGCCATCACCGAATCCGGTTATGACGAGCCGACGCCGATTCAGGCGGGGGTCATTCCCTCGGTCTTGATGATGCGCGACATCATTGGCATTGCCCAGACGGGCACCGGCAAGACCGCGTCCTTTGTGCTGCCGATGATCGACATCCTTGCCCACGGCCGCGCCCGTGCGCTGATGCCACGCTCGCTGATCCTTGCGCCGACGCGTGAACTCGCGGCGCAAGTCGCGGAGAATTTTGAGAAATACGGCAAGTACCACAAGCTTTCGATGGCGTTGCTGATCGGCGGCGTGCAGATGGGCGATCAGGTCAAGGCGCTGGAAAAGGGCGTCGATGTCCTGATCGCGACCCCGGGCCGGTTGATGGACCTGTTCGAACGCGGAAAGATCCTGCTCACCGGCTGCAACCTGCTGGTGATCGACGAGGCCGACCGGATGCTCGACATGGGCTTTATCCCGGACATCGAGAATATCTGCACCAAGCTGCCCGCGAATCGGCAGACGCTGCTCTTCTCGGCAACGATGCCGCCGCCGATCAAGAAGCTGGCCGACAAGTTCCTGTCGAACCCGAAGACGATCGAAGTCGCTCGTCCGGCGAGCCGGAACGAGAATATCGAGCAGTTCGTCGTCAAGACGTCGGAACGTGGCAAGCGCGACACGCTGCGCGGCCTGATCGAGGCGGAGAACATCGGCACTGCAATCGTCTTTTGCAATCGCAAGACGACGGTTCGCGAACTGGCGAAATCGCTGCAGCGCTATGGTTACAAGGCCGGCGAGATCCAGGGTGACATGGACCAGTCGAGCCGCACCGCCGAGCTCGACCGCTTCAAGGCCGGCACGATCAACATTCTGGTCGCATCGGACGTCGCGGCGCGCGGACTCGACGTCAAAGGCGTCAGCCATGTCTTCAACTTTGACGCGCCGTGGCATCCCGACGATTATGTCCACCGCATCGGCCGTACCGGCCGCGCGGGCGCCAAGGGGCGCGCCTTCACGCTGATCACGCCGTCGGACGACGAAGCGATCGACAATATCCAGAAACTCACCGGATATAAGATCCCCGTGCACGACAATGGCGCGGCAGCGAGTGAAACCGCCAAGCCTGCGCCGAGCGAAGAAGAGCGCGAACCGCGCCGGGGTGGCCGCGGGGAACGTGGCGGCCGTGGTCGCAGCGCCGAGAAGCCCGCCCGCGAGCCGCGCGCCCCCGCCGCAGTGGCCGAAAAACCGGCACCGCGTCCCGCCAAGAAAGTCGAGGACCGCAAGCCTGCGCCGGCGGCCAGGCCGCGCCACGACGATGACGGTCCGGACGATGGCTGGAACGGCCCGATGCCCGATTTCCTGTCGGTCGGCTTCGGCGACTGACGCCTTGCGCGTCAGATCCGGACCAGCATCTTTCCGATATTCGCGCCTGAGAACAGGCCGAGAAAGGCGTCGGGCGCGGTTTCAAGACCGTCGCTGATCGTTTCGCGTATGGTGACGGCGCCGCTGGAGATCAGGCCGCCCATATCGGCGTAGAATTCATCGACGCAGTCGAAGAACTGGTCGGTGTAGATAAAGCCTTCCATGCGGATTCGTGCAGGAATGGTCCGGATCAGATATTTCATCTCCTGCGCCTTGCCGTCGTTATAGACGTCGATCATGCCGCAGATAGCAAAGCGCGCGAAATCATTCGCGGTGGCGAAGGCAGCGTCGAGATGTTCGCCGCCGACATTGTCGAAATAGACGTCGATGCCGGGCTTGCCGAGGCGTTCAAGCGCCGCTGCGAGCTGCGGCAGCACGGGCCCCGCCTTATAGTCGATCACCGCATCGGCACCAAGATCGTCGACCCATACGCATTTTTCGGCGCCGCCCGCCGAACCGATCACGGTCATTTCGCGCGCCTTGGCGATCTGGACCACGGCCGAGCCCACGGCGCCGGCCGCAGCCGAAACGAAGACGGTATCACCGGGCTTGGCCGCGGCGATGCGGAGCAGTCCGATCCAGGCGGTGCCGCCGGTCAGCCCCATATTGTGGAGGAAGGTCTGCGGCGTCAGCCCGGCGGCGAGCAATTCCGCGGGCAGCTTGTTCGGCATCATGTCGAGCCCGATGATCCCGCCGTCGCGCCAACCACCCATATGCTGTCTCTTATACACATCTGACGCTGCCGACGAAGCTAGAAGTGTA
>CAUUIU010000268.1:0-4840 GCA_963545025.1 uncultured Sphingopyxis sp.
AGGCGGGCGCGAGCTTCTTTCAGCGCAGTTCACGGAAAACTGCTGCGGGAACTGATCGCGGCGCAGCGAATGACACGGCGCCTGATCGCAATGCGGCATCGGCTTGAACTGGCGCAGGCGCGGACCGGCATGCGCGATTGGCAAGTGAAGCGCCGCGAACGCACGCGGCAGTTGATCGAACTTGGCGGCCTCGTTGCGAAAGCGGGGCTCGTCGATCTGACCGACGATGACCGTGCGATGCTCTATGGAGCGTTCCTCTGGATGGCGGAGAAGCTGCGCAGCGATGAGGGCGCACATGCCGCCGCGCTATGGCGCAAGCGCGGCGCTCGCGCTTTCGAGAACGAAGCAGCAGCAGCCGCGCCGCTCGATCCGCCGCGCCGCTAATCCAGGTCTTTCAAGGCGCGGCGCAGTGCGATCAGCGTTGCCGCGATATGGCCCTCGACCTCCTTGACGTCGATGTCGAGGCGCAGCGCGATGCGCTCGTAGCTCAAATCTTCGAAGCGATGCAGCATGAACACCTCGCGCGTGCGCTCGGGCAGCCGTGCGATGGCCATCTCGGCGCGCTCGATGCGTTCATCATCGGGGTTCGCCGAATGAGTGCGACCAGACAGGCGTTTGAAACGGCGCCATACCCGCCAGCCTCTCACCATTGCACAGCGACCGCGGCGCGGCACAGCGTCAAGGCCCGCATCATATGATACTCGACGGTAGCGACACTGATGCCGATCTGCTCCGCGATTTCTTTGTAAGTCAGCCGCCGGAGCCGGTGCATCAGGAAGACGCGCCGGGTCTTCGGCGGCATGGAACGAACGGCGCGTCGGTAGAGGCCCAGCAGGTCCGTTGTCTCGATCCGCCATGCCTGATCGGCGCGCACCGACGCGCTACGCTCATCGTCGAAGGGAAAGAAGATCGGCATCCCTCGCCGCTTTCCGCGCGCGCGATCGATCAGTATGTTGCGAGTGATCCGCGACAGATAGGCGGCCGGATTTTCAATGCGGCCCAGCGCCTCGATGCGCAGAAAACGTGCGAACACCTCCTGCACCAGATCGGACGCCTCGTCGGGACCGACCCTTCTCCTCAGCTTACGCAACAACCGCCGATATTCGACACTATAGATATCATCGAACGTCGCGGTCTGTTGGCGGGGCGCGGTCATGGCCGCGCTCCCTTGCATTCGCTTGTCCCTAGCGGTGCATCGCGTGAAGCGCGATAGAGGGTGATACCCGCTTCGATCCGGTCGAGGATGAAGGTATCGCGCTCGGCCTTGGCGACACGGATGTCAGCCTTGGAGTAGATCTCAAGATCGACCGCGCAGCGGTCGCCGAGTTCGCTGTCGATGACCTCGCGGGCGCGAGTCCAGCATTCCGCTTCCTTGAACAGCGGATGATTGACGACGATCCAGAACTCGTAATCGGAAAAGTTGATCGTATCGTCGTCTTCGTACCAATTCTTCCGCGAATAGGGGCCGATCAGGATGATCCGGCGAATCTCGCCCGGCTCGGGCGCCTGCACCTGGGATGGATCGAAGCAGGCGCGCAATATGCGCGTGATACGCTCGACTTCCTGCTGCTTGCGGCGGATCAGATGGCCGACGCGCGCCATCACGACTTCGCGCGCGTAAACGTCGTTCGCTTTGAGGGTATTCATTTGCAGCTCGCACACCGGCGGTCCGCGCATTCGTGCGCGGATGTGCAAGCGGTGTCCGCTGCGTGCCGCGAAAGCGGCTTACAGCAACTGCCCGACCCTCGGCCGGACCTGCATGATGCCTGGCAGGATTATCCTCGGGATGGCCGCCAGTCATTCCATCCCGTGAGTGGGATTATGTCAGAATCCGAGAGTCCCGGCAAGTTTGGCCGCGGGCAGTAACTACTCGCGCGCGGCGTTTTCCAGTTCGGCGATCTTGTCGGTGCAGACCTGATGGACAACGCGGCCCAATTCTTCGACGCGCCCGCCGAGCCAGGTCAGCTCCTCTTGGCTGATCTTATAGTGCTTGGCATAGCGCGCCTTCGTATAGGCTTCCTTCAACTTCTGGAACATCGCGCGGTCGCGTCGATTTTCCTCGGGCCAGATGCCATAGAGGCGGCGGTCAAGCCCTTCGGCAAGCGACCGCAGGAAGGCGATGTTGTGGTTATACGGTGTATAGAAAGTCAGGGTGAGCAGTAAGCCTTGATAGAGGCGTTCGGTGGCTTGGTGCAGGTCAAACGCGGCGTATTTGAACTGCTTGTCAGCCACGCTGTTACGGGCGCGATCCAACGAATACTGCGCCGCCGGCATGTATTCGTCAAAATACTCCTGGGCCGCCTCAATCGCTTGTTCGGACGTCTTCGGCTTGGGCGTCGCCAGTTCGCGGTCATCGGCTTCGTAGATGGCGACACCATCCTTCGCGACTTCCATGAAAAACACGCGACCATGCGCGAGCCCATCGTTCACTTCGTGCAGCGAATGGACGATGAAATTGACCGGCGTCCTCAGCGTCTTCTCGATTGTGTAGGCGCGGATCAACCGTTCCTCGGCCTTCGCCCAGTAGGCGGCGCGGTCGGTCAGCTCCTTCTGGCTGACGATGACGAGAATATCGTAGTCGGACTTATACTGGTTGGCCGACAACGGCGCATCGACATGGTCGCCGCGGGCATGGCTGCCGAACAATATGATCTTGAGGATACGCGCGCCCTTGCGGCGCCCCGTCGCATTCTCGGTCGCGGCGCCGAACTCGTCGAAGATGATCTCGACGATACGCTCAAGCTCGCGCTGCTTGGCGGCGGGAAGATGATCGATGTCGGTTCGCATGTGCCCTAGAATCTTCGGGCAATGCCCGTCACTTGGCAAGAACAGATTGCCCGGCGCTTGCGCGCCGGGCAAAAAATTTGGAGGAACAGGCGAACCTGCTCCCCCAATTGCTTCCCGACGATTATCAGGCGGCTTCGCGCATCTCGGGTTCGTCCTCGATGTCTGCTGGGGCGATAAACGGTGCAATGCGCTCGCTCCGTTCGACGCAGCCAATGCCGCCGCGTTCTGTGTAGCCCGATGGCGGGAAGGCGAACCAGCGGGGTAGCCAATTCTCGACCTTGGCGCGGCCGTTGCTGCCGGTCAGGCAGTCGACGAGGATGCCCCGCTGAACCTTGGCGGTGGCACCGGCATTGGCTTCGGCGACACCTGCACCCGCGACCTCGGCAACGACCGCGTTCAGCAATTGCTTGTCGCGAATAAGGTCGGGGAGCACGGTCGTATCGTTCCAGCTTGTCCGCATATCGGTGTCGGTGAGTTGGCCGAGAAAGTCGACCTCGGCGCCACCGACCGCCAGCGTTTCGCCCATGACGACGGGCAGAATACCCATCACCTCGTCGTCGGACAGCGCAGCCAAGCGAACGAACAGTCCCGCGACACCATGCTCGCCGTCATCGCCGCCGATTACGGTCGGGGTTTCGGGATCGAACCCAAGCAGGTCGAGCGCCGCGCGCCGTGCCTTGTCGAACGCCGCCTCGCTCGCCGACCCCTCGACGCTTTCAGCAATCGCATCGCTCGCCGCGCGCTGCTTCTCGACATCGACCCGCCACAATGGCGATCCGACGATCGCATGGGCGACCATCATGCGCAGCGCGATTCCCGGTTCGGACAGCAAAGATGCGCGCACGGCGGCATGACGGTGCAAATCGATATAGTTGCCGAGCGCTGCACTGACTTCGGGCCGGACAGGCTTGGGGGTATCCATTTCACCCTTGGCGCGCTGCCGCGCTTCTTTGGCGGTGATATAGCCTTCGTGAAAGACGACCTCGCCGCGATGGCTGATGCTCACGAACACCTTGCCGCCCTTCTTCTTCGGGCAGCGTTCATGCTCCCAGCCGTTGAAATAGGCCCCGCGCTCCATGACGACGACATCGGCCCAGCCCGTCTCGCGGTAGAAGGCGACCTGTTTCTCGACCTCGGCCATCTGCGCGGTCCAGAAAGTCTCGCTATCCGCAAAATAGCTGTCCTCGCCGAACAGGTCCGAAATGACCTCGCCGGTGTAATCGGCCACGTCGAACATCGCGACCTTGGCCGCAATCGCGCTGCCACCGAACAGCCATGCCTTCAAGCTCGATCCCGTGGGCGCGTGCTTCTCGGGACAATCGACAAGGCCCAGCCATTCGCGCTGCTGCGTCTTGGTGGCGAGGGTCAGATGCCGCATGGTGACGGCATCGATCTTGTCGGTGCGATAGAGATTGCGGATGCGCGGCAAGAGATTGCCAATCGCGAGCGTCCGTTTCACCTGCAAGTCGGTCAACCCGAAGGTCAGGCCGATCTCCTCGACCTTGCGCCCTTCGCGCACGAGACGGGTGAAGGACTCGCAGCGCGACACCTCGTCCGGGTCGAGGCGCGCGATGTTCTCGATGAGCGAGGCTTCGAGCGCTGCCGCATCGTCCCCGGCTTCCATCACCGCGCAGGGCAGCGGATCGATACCGTCCTGCTCCTCGGCGATGGTCAGCGCCGCATGATAGCGCCGTTTCCCTGCGACGATCTCATAGGCCCGGTCTTCGGCACCCGGTCTGACGATTAACGGCACGAGGATGCCGCGCGCCCGCAACGACGGCAGGATGTTGGTGAGGTCCGGCTTCTTCGCGACCCCGCGCATGTTGGCGGGCGACACCGAAAGCTGCGAAAGTTCGATATGCTTGAGTTCCATGATGACTTTCTCCTTTGCTCTTGAACCACCGCAGCCCCGGCTGAGCGGGGGGAGCGGCGAGAGCGACCGGAGAGGTCCGCTTGTCAGGCAGGGCGCACCCGAAGGGTCGAAATGCAATGGAGAACCCCGAAGGCTGTCTCTTATACACATCTGACGCTGCCGACGAAGCTAGAAGTGTAG
>CAUUIU010000269.1:0-4836 GCA_963545025.1 uncultured Sphingopyxis sp.
CACTTCTAGCTTCGTCGGCAGCGTCAGATGTGTATAAGAGACAGCAGGCAGGAAGCGGGTGCCGAGGCCGGCGACGGGGAAGACGGCTTTGCGGATCGGTTTCATGGGCAAGCCTTTAGCGGCGGCGACGCGGCAAGGAAAGCGCAGGTCGACGATCCTATTGGGGCGGGGTGACGATCACGACGACGCGGCGGTTGTCCTGGCGACCCTCTGGCGTTTCGTTGCCCGAAAGCGGCAGCGTTTCGCCGCGGCCGACGACCTGGTCGGGGGTAAAGCGCATGCCGCTTGCCTGCATCGGCGTCGCCACGGCCTGCGCCCGTGCCTGCGATAGGGTCAGATTATAGGCGGCGGTCCCGGTCGAATCGCTATGCCCTTCGACGCGGGCGGTATTGATGCCGACCGAGACCAGATGGCGCGCCAGCGTCGCTATCCGCGCCGCCACGTCCGGCTCGATCGTGCTTTGATCGGTTGCAAAGAGCAGTCGCTCGTTGAATGTCAACGCCCAGCCCGCGTCATTTTCGACAAAGCCTTCTGATTTCAGCATCGCGATCTGCGCCGGGTTGAAGCCGGTCGGCGCCGGTATGGTCTGGCATGCGGCGAGCAGGATCGAAACGGCCGCCACGAAGAAGAGGCGGATTCGGGTCAGGGGGTGGGTCACGGCATTGCTCCGTTTCATCTGGAACGGTGGATGAGTTTGTCGGCGTACATGCCGGCGTCGGCGGCGGTGAGCAGCGCGGTCGGATCGACGCCGTCGTCGGGATAGACGGCGACGCCGACGCTGACCGAGACCGCATAGGTGCCGCGGCCGGGAATTTCGATCGGCTCGGCGACGCTCGCGCGGATCTGGCTGGCAAGCGCTTCGGGTTCCGGTTCGGGGTCGAGCGGGTCGATGATCACGATGAACTCGTCGCCGCCGATGCGCGCCGCGAAATCGCCCTTGCGGAGCGTGTCCTTGATGCGCGCCGACAGCGATACCAGCACCGCGTCGCCGGCCGCGTGGCCGAAGCTGTCGTTCGCCGCCTTGAAATTATTGGCGTCGATGAAAAGCAGCGCGAAGCGCCCGCCGCGCGCCCTGGCGGCATCGATGCGTAGCAACAGCTGTTCGTCGAATGCCGCACGGTTGGGCATCGTCGTCAGCATGTCGTGCGACGCGCGGTGCGCCAATACCGCCCGCTCGCTTTCCATCGTCCCCTGCCAGCCCTGCAGTTCGTCGAGCAGCGCATTGATGTCGCCGCCCAGCCGGTCGAGTTCGGCAATGCCCAGCGCCTTGACCCGTTTGTCGAACCGGCGGTGCAGGCGGACGTCATGTGCCACGGTCGCGATTTCGTTTAGCGGCTTCACCAGCTCATATTCGAACCGGCGCGCGAGAAAGATGGTGCCGAGCGCGGTGACCAGCAGACAGGCCAGCCCCGCGAGCAGCCCGATCCGCACATAATCGATCAGCGTCGAGCTATCGCCCCAGACCTGGACGGTGCCGATGGCCGATCCGTTGCGTCGGACGGTGACGGCGGCGGGATCCGAAAAGAAGAAGCGGGTCAGCACCGGCGCGGGATCGGCGACGGGCGACGCCCATTCGGTCAGCGGTCGGCCGCGATCGTCGAGCACGCGCAGCCGCGCAATGCCCGGAATATGGGTCAGTGCCTCGATCCCTTCGCGCGCGGCCTGCGGGTCGTTGAATACCAGCGCCGGTTCGGCGCCGTAAGCGCCCAGCTGAGCCGCCAGCTCCATATTGCGATCGGCATAGCCGCGCAGCGCGGTGACCCCGGCGAGCAGGATCGTGATGCCCGACAGCGCGACGGCGAACAGCGTGATTCCGAAATGGAAACGCGACAGCAGCTTTTGCAACGTTGTCCGCGCGCCCATGCGTTCGGAGGTATGGTCGGGGGCGAGGCCGGTCATGACGCCCCCCCGTCTTGGCCGATCTTCAGCACCCGGGGATCGATGCGCAGCGTGCCGCGCCCGACGGCGTCGAGATCGACCGAGAAGCTGACGCTCGATGCCCGGGTGCCGAGGCAGAACATCGCGCCGTAAAGGCAGCCGGGATCGTCGTCGGTGATCGTCAGGACCGGCCGGCCGCGCGCCCAGCCGATCAATCGCTGGCGATCGGCGACGGGCATCCGCGCGAGGAACAAGATGTCGCAATCGCTCTGGCCGGTGACCGCGGCGGCGGTGGTCCGTCGTACCGTGACGGCGGGGCCACCCGGCACGAGTGGCGCGAGGCGATCGGTCATCCGGGGGGTGCCGACCAGGCACATGGTGCGGGTGCCGCCGCGCTCTCCGTCGGGCCAGCGGGCATAGCCGATGATGCCGCCGAGTATGCGGTTGACCGCCGCGCTTATCCCACCCGCGCCGTCTTCGACGATCGTCTGGTTGGCGGCCTGAACCGACATCTGCGGCGCCGTGAGCGACGCGCTCATCAGAAACAGCGATGCCAGCACCTTGCAGCGACCCCCCAACTGCGCCTGTGGCCTATCCTGCCGCAGCGTGGGGGCGTCCGCTAGTCAAAACGTCTGGAAAGTCAAGGAAAAGTGACGTCATGCGGCCATATTGCGACAGCCGCATGTTACCGTAACATTCAACTGGCGCGCAGGCGTTCGGCAAAGCCCTTGCGCAGCTTCGCGAGCTTGGGCGGGATGACCGCCATGCAATAAGGATTGCGCTGGCCTTCACCCTCCCAATAGGATTGGTGATAATCTTCGGCCGGATACCAGTCCGACGCGCTTTCGATGGTGGTGACGATCGGTGCGGGCCAGTCGGCCGCGGCGCGGTCGATTCCGGCGCGTGCGGCGTCGGCCTGCGCGGCGTCGAGCGGAAAGAGAGCGCTGCGATACTGGGTGCCGATGTCATTGCCCTGACGGTTGAGCGTCGTCGGATCGTGCGTCGCGAAATGGACGTCGAGGAGGTCGGCATAGCTGATGACTGCGGGATCGAAGGTGATCCGGATCGCCTCGGCATGGCCGGTGTCGCCGCCACACACCTGTTTGTAGGTCGGGTTGGCGACCGCGCCGCCGATATAACCGCTCTCGACGCCTTCGACGCCTTCGAGCGATTGGAACACGGCTTCGGTGCACCAGAAGCAGCCTCCGGCAAAAATGGCGATCTCACGGGTCATGGTGTCATCCTTGATTGGGGAAAGCGGGATGACGCCAAAATAGGATCGGCGCGGCGCTATTCCAAGGGCGGAGGGTTCTCGATCAGCGGTGGGTGCAGCCGGTTGCCGGCGGCACGCTCGGCCGCGATAACGGCGCCCTCGACCGCGATTGCATCCACCCGGTCCTGCCAACGCGGATGCGTTCCCGCCTGGAACAGCGGGCGCCCCTCGCGCTGACCGAACGCGGTCCAGAATCGCATCGCGGCCCCCGGATCATAGCCTGCGCCGGCGAGCAGCCAGACCGACAGGCGGTCAGCCTCGATCTCGGTCTGGCGAAACAGGCGGGCGTTGCGGCCGAGTTGCTTCATCAGGCCGCGGTCGACACCCGCGGCGTCAAGCCGCGCGCGGTGGCGGAGGATATTGTGCGCCAGTTCGTGCGCGACCGCAGCGGCGAGTTCGTCGTCGTTCGCGGCGAAGCGCGCCAGCCCGGCACTGATCAGCACGAGCCGCCCGTCGGCGGCGCCGGCCGGCTTGTCCTTTGCCTCGACGCGGAAATCGCTCACGCAGCCGGCGACGGGGACGAGGCTGGTGCTGCGTCCGTCGGCCCCGCCGATTTCGGCGGCCGCGCCGGGCGGCAGTGCGCCGACCTGCTTTTCCAAAGCCGTGATCCGCGCAAAGGGGTCGCGGCTTTCCTCGGCCGCGATGCGAACGCCGTTGATCGTCGCCACCGCCACTCCGACGCCGAATCCCACTTTAGCGGCGGGCGATCCGGGCGCGGCGGCGGCGATATAGGGCGCATCGGCCTCGCCGGCACGATAGGCCGCGCGCGCGGCGGCACGCTGGCCCTCGCCATACAGACGCGGATCGCCCCAGATCCAGCCGAATTGCGCCTGGCGCGCCGAGCACCAAGCGGCGTTGGCGGTCGTGAGGCGAAAGCCGATCGCGGCGACCCGGCCCTCGAGCGCCGCAAGCGCGTCATAAGCCGTCGGTTCGACGGGCGTAGAGGCAGCCGCGGGCGAGGCAAGCAGGGCCCCGAGCGCGGTGAGGACGGAGAGGAGCGGGCGCGACATGCGCGCGGGCTTATCAATCGCCGCCTGTCGCCGCCATGAATTTCCCGTTGTCGCCGATATCCGGCCCCTTGCCTATCGCCCGGCAAGCGACGATAGGGCGGGCAATGACGCAATCATCGACCTCCGCCGGCTCCGTGGCCCGCCCCTCGACGCCGCGTCCAGCTTCGCTCGCGCGCTGGCTTTGGGCGGTCGCGCTGCTGGTGATTATCGTGGTCGGCGTCGGCGGCATCACGCGGCTCACCGAATCGGGGCTGTCGATCACCGAATGGCGGCCGGTATCGGGGGTGCTACCGCCGCTCAACGAAGCCGATTGGGTTAGAGAATTCGAGAAATACAAAAAGATTCCCGAATATAAGGAGATCAACCTCGGCATGACGCTGGCGGGGTTCAAGGCGATCTTTTTCTGGGAGTGGCTGCACCGCATCCTCGGCCGCGTGGTAGGGATGGCGCTGCTCGTGCCGCTGGCGTGGTACGCGTGGCGCCGTGCGATCCCCGCGGGCTACGGCTGGCGGCTCTTCGCGCTTGCCGCGCTCGTCGGGCTGCAGGGTGCGATCGGCTGGTGGATGGTCGCGTCGGGGCTCGAATATCGGACCGACGTCAGCCACTTCCGGCTTGCCGCGCATCTGCTGACCTGTCTCTTATACACATCTCCGAGCCCACGAGACACTGAGCGAT
>CAUUIU010000270.1:0-4835 GCA_963545025.1 uncultured Sphingopyxis sp.
AACCGAGCAGATCGCCCTCGGCGATCCAGCGCGCGTCGCGGCCGAGGCGCAGTGCGGGGTGCGCGGCGCGTAGCGCGACCAACTGCCGCGTGAGGTTGAGCAGCGACGCGGGATCGGCCTGTTGCCGGTCGACCGCGAGCGCATCATGTGTCGAACCCAACGGCAGCCACGGATCGGCGCTCGAAAAGCCCGCGTGCGTTTCGCCCGAGGCCCACGGCAGCGGGGTTCGCGCGCCGTCGCGCGATAGCGTCAGCGGCCAGTTCTTGAGCGCCTCGGGGTCTTTCACCAGCTCGAACGGGATCTCGACCTGGTCGAGCCCCAGTTCCTCGCCATTGTAGAGGATGATATTGCCGCGCAGCGCGCACAGCAGCGCGATCTTCATCCGCGCATAGGCTTGCCCGTCGACGCCTTCGGGGGTCCAGCGCGACACCGCACGCGGCGCGTCATGATTTTCGAACGCCCAGCTCGGCCAGCCGAGCCCGGGCGTATCGGGCCATTGTTCGGCCGCCTCGCGCACCAGTTGCGGCGTCAGCCGGTCGGCGTAGAGGAAGTCGAAGCCATAGGCGCTGTTGAGGCGGCTCTCGCCCGCGGTGAACAGCTTCATCTCGCGCACCGCATCGTCGCCGCCGACTTCGGCAACGGTAAAGCTGCCCGGATATTGATCGGTCAGCGCGCGGATGCGCTCGAGGAAGAGCGGGATGTCGGGGTGCGACTGGTTGTGGATTTTCTGCTGGAAATCGAACGGCCGCGTGCGGACCTTGTTCGACGGCGGTGCGGGCGGATTGTCGCGAAATTCGGGATCGTGCATCGAGAAGTTGATTGCATCGATGCGAAAACCGTCGACGCCGCGGTCGAGCCAGAAGCGCACGACGCCGAGCAGCGCGTCCTGCACCGCCGGGTTGTGGACGTTAAGCTGCGGCTGCGACCCCAGGAAGTTGTGCATATAATATTGGCCGCGCCGCGCGTCCCAGGTCCACGCCGGGCCGCCGAACACCGACTGCCAGTTGGTCGGCGGCGAGCCGTCGGGCTTCGCATCGGCCCAGACATACCAGTCGGCCTTGTCATTGTCCCTGCTCGCGCGGCTTTCCGCGAACCACGCGTGACGGTCCGATGTGTGCGCGAAGACAAGGTCGGTCGTGACCTTCAGCCCCAGCGCATGCGCGCGCGCCACCAGCGCGTCGAAATCGGCGAGCGTGCCGAAGATCGGGTCGACACCGCAATAGTCGGCGATGTCATAGCCGAAATCGTCCATCGGCGACGGATAGAAAGGCGACAGCCAGATCGCGTCGACGCCGAGCGCGGCGACATAGTCGAGCCGCGCGGTGATGCCGGCAAGGTCGCCGATCCCGTCGCCGTTCGAATCGGCGAAGCTGCGCGGATAGATTTGATAGATCGCCGCACCCTTCCACCACGGCGCCTCGGCGGCGGCGGGCAAGCTGGCATTCTGGACGAGAGGCTGGGTCATTATGGCGTGGTCTTCGCTTATTCGCTGGCCTGGCAGATGATCGTGCCGAAGGCGGGGAGAGAAAGATGGAGGCTGCCCGGCGCGGTGGGTGCCGCGGGGCAGTCGCCGTGGAGCGGGGTAAAGCCCGTGCTTTTCATATCGATGGCGATATTCGCCGACAGCGGCGCCGCCGACGTGTTGAACGCGAGCAGTATTTCGCGGCCGGTGACCGGATCGAAGCGCGAGATGGCAAGCAGACCGGGCTTTTCGGAAAAGGCGCGCACCTTTGTGGCCCCGCGCATCAGCGCGGGGGTCGTGCGCCGGATTTCGGCCAGCGCCGCGATATGGCGATAGAGCGGATGCGCGGGGTCGAAATTGGCGGTGGCGGTCGTCGCGTCGCTGCCGATCAGGTCGTTATCGTTATAGGCTGCGACCTCAGACGCGAACATATTTTCGCGCGCGAGCTGGTCCTTGTCGTCCGAGACAAACCCCTGTTCATCGCCATAATAGATCGTCGGCACCCCGCGCAGCGTCAGCAGCATCGCATGGCCGAGCATCACGCGCTGGAGCAGTTCGGCCTCGCTCGCCTTCGGGTTCGCCGCCTTCACGAACATCGCGAAGCGGCCCATGTCATGGTTGCCGAGGAAGGTCGGGAGCTGTTGCGCCGCCCCTGCCCCGCCCTTGTACAGCGCGTCGCCGTCGAACAGCCGCGCGAATTCGCCGGTGCCCTTCGTGCCGCTCACGGCATCGATCGCGGCGCGCGCGAAGCCGAAGTCGAGCACCGCCGGCAGGCCCGCCGCATGCGTGTACCAGGCGAGCGCGCCGGGATCGACGGCATCGACATAGACTTCGCCGAAGATGTGGAAATTGGGGATGCCGCGCGCCTTCGCGCGCGCCTGCATCGCGGGCACGAAGGCCTGCCAGAATTCGGGGTTCACATGCTTGGCGGTGTCGATGCGGAAGCCGTCGATGCCGAATTCGTCGATCCAGCGGCCGTAGATGTCGATGAAGCCCTGAACGACGCGCGGATGTTCGGTCGCGAGATCGTCGAGTCCAGCGAAATCGCCATAGAGCGCCGATTCTCCGACCCAGTCGCTGTTGCCGCGGTTGTGATAATAGCGCGGGTCGTTGAGCCAGGCGGGCACCTTCACCCGTTCCTCGCCCTTCGGCACGACGGGGGTGTAGGCGAACGCCGGGTCGCTCAGCTTCTGCCAGTTTTCGGCGTCGGCGACATGGTCGCCCGCGAAACCGGGATTGATCGGCGCCCCGTTCACCCCGCCGCGCCGCGAATAAGGATAATCGGCAAGACTGCGGTAACGGAAGCCGCCGGCGGCATCTTCCTTGTAGGTGATGACATCGGCGGTGTGGTTGGCGATGATGTCCATATAGACCTTCATCCCGCGCGCATGCGCCGCATCGATGAACGCCTTGAACTCGGCATTGGTACCGAAATGCGGGTCGATCTGCGTGAAGTCGGTGACCCAATAGCCGTGATAGCCCGCACTCTCGTCGCCCTTCGGGCCCTGCACCGGCTTGTTTTTGAAGATCGGCGCGAACCAGATCGCGGTCGCCCCCAGACCCTCGATATAATCGAGCCGCTTGGTGAGGCCGGCGAGGTCGCCGCCGTTGAAGAAGCCCTTGGCGGTCGGGTCATAGCCGGTCTGGAGCCGGTCGCCCTTCAGCCCGCCGCGATCGTTGTTGGGATCGCCATTCTCGAAGCGGTCGGGAAGGACGAAATAGATGATTTCGTCCTCAGGCGGGCGCTGGCGATAATCCGCCGCCGGCGCGGCTCCGCTGAGGGTCAGGGCAAGTATCGAAGCCAACAGGCTCATGCGGGCACCCCTGCCGCGCAATGCTGCGCGATAAAATCCTCGTGGCTGGGCAGATGCGACGCGGTGCGCGCGACGATCGTTTCGATGTCGGCGAAAAAGCCCGCCAGTTCCTCGTGGGTCAGTTGATCGGCCATCGGATGATAACCATCGGGTATGATATTCTGCCCCGTCAGCACCTGGAACCAGCCGATCTCGATGAACAATTCGTCGCCCTCGCGAACGATCTGGCCCTGGCTTTTGAATAGCTCGATCTTGCGCGCCAGCGTCTCGGGAATGTCCATCTCGCGGCAGCGGGTCCAGAACTGCGCGTCGGTGCGCTGGTTGGCGTGATAGTGGAGGATGACGAAGTCGCGGATGCGCTCGTAATCGAAGCGGACGCGCCGGTTATAGGCGTCGATATTGGCGGCATCGAAATCGCGATCGGGAAAATGCGCGAGCAGCTTCGCGATGCCGTTCTGGATCAGATGGATGCTGGTCGATTCGAGCGGTTCGAGGAAGCCCGAAGCCAGACCCAGCGCAACGACATTGCCGTTCCACGCCCGGCTTCGCATGCCGGTGCGGAAGCGCAGCGTTCGCGGTTCAGCGAGCGGGCGGCCTTCGACATTGGCGAGCAGGACCGCGGTCGCCTCGTCCTCGCTGATGAAGTCGCTGCAAAAGACATGGCCGTTACCCGTCCGGTGCTGGAGCGGGATGCGCCATTGCCAGCCAGCCTTGTGCGCGATCGCCTGCGTATAGGGCCGCGCCGGGCCCGCATTTTCGCTCGGCACCGCAATGGCGCGGTCGCAAGGAAGCCACTGCGTCCAATCCTCGAACCCGGTTTCGAGCGCATCCTCGATCAGCAGCGCGCGAAAGCCCGAGCAGTCAATGAAGAGTTCGCCTTCGATCGCGGTGCCATTGTCCAGCACGACAGCCTCGACATGGCCGCTTTCGCCACCCCGCCGGACACTGGCGATCTTGCCTTCGGTCCGTTCGACCCCGGCGGCTTCGGCGATCTTGCGCAGATAGGCCGCATAAAGCGCGGCGTCGAAATGAAAGGCGTAAGCGATGCCATCAAGGCTCGTGTTCGGGATCTGCGGCAACCGCGCGAAGCGTTTCTGGCGTCCCGCGGTTTCGTTCAGCGAATAGTCGCCGAGCCGCCCCGCGACGCCTTCGTTCCGGCCGCGAAGCCAATATTGCTGGAACGGCAGCATGCCGAGGCTGCGCCCGATCTGCCCGAAGGCGTGCATATAGACGTCGCCGATCCGGCCCCAGTCGTGGAACTGGATGCCGAGCTTGAACGTCCCGCCCGTTTCGCGAATGAACTCATTTTCGTCGATGCCGATCAGCGCATTGAACAGGCGGATCGCCGGGATCGTCGCCTCGCCGACCCCGACAGTGCCGATCTCGTCGCTCTCAACCAGCCGGATCGACAGATTGTCCATCGTCCGCGACAGCGCCGCGGCGGCCATCCAGCCCGCGGTTCCGCCGCCGACGATGACGACCTTCGTGATGCGACCGTCGCCCACCCTGTTCATTCCCTGTCTCTTATACACATCTGACGCTGCCGACGAAGCTAGAAG
>CAUUIU010000271.1:0-4825 GCA_963545025.1 uncultured Sphingopyxis sp.
CGAGATCGCTCAGTGTCTCGTGGGCTCGGAGATGTGTATAAGAGACAGTGGCTGGCGAAGGCATAAGGAAGCCCCAGCATCGCCGCGAGTTGCGCACCGAACAGGCTCGAGCCGAGGATCCACAGCGGGACATTCGTCCCCTCCCCCGGCACCGCACGGATGCCGAGCCGGTCGTCGCCAGCGAGAAAAGCCTGAAGCTCGACAACGTCCTGCGGGAACTGCCGCTCGTCGCTCGCGAGGTTGCGGCGGAGAGCGCGCGCGACGACGCCATCCGAACCGGGCGCGCGCCCGAGACCCAAGTCGACGCGGCCGGGGAACAAAGCTTCAAGCGTGCCGAACTGCTCCGCAATCACCATCGGTGCATGGTTCGGCAGCATGATGCCGCCCGCACCGATGCGGATCGTCGAGGTCGCCTGCCCGATATGCGCCAGCACGACCGAGGTCGCCGCGCTCGCGATCCCCGCCATCCCGTGATGTTCGGCGACCCAATAGCGCCCATAACCCAGCGCCTCGGCGTGATGGGCGAGATCAGCGGCGTTGGCTAGCGACTGGGCGATCGTGCCGGTGTCGGTCACGGGCACGAGATCGAGGAAAGAGAGTTTCGTCATGAAACCGATATGCGGCTGCGGCGGCCGGGGTTCAAGTTCAGCGCTTCGAGGGTGCAGCGAAGAAAAACTACGCCCGCTCGTCCTTCGACGAATCCATCAACACATAGGTTGTGATCGAATTCACCTGCGGCAGCACGCCAAGCACCTCGGTATGGAAATGCTTGTAGGCCACGAGATCTTCGGTTTCGACGCGAAGCAGATATTCGATCGCGCCGGTCAGATTGTGGCATTCACGCACCTCCGGCGCTTCGGCCATCGCTGCCTCGAAATCGGCCTGCGACTTCTTGGTATGCGAGGACAGGCCGACCGTCACATAAGCGAGAAAGGTCAGCCCGAGCTTGGCCGGGTCGATCGCCGCGCGATAGCCTTTGATCACCCCGCTGCGTTCAAGCTCCTGCACGCGGCGCAGACAGGCCGAGGGCGACAGCCCGACGCGGTCGGCGAGTTCGAGATTCGAGATTCGCCCGTCACGCGACAATTCGTGCAATATCTTGCGGCCAATGGCATCGATCTTGATCATGGATTGCATAATTTAGCCGACAGCGGCCCATCTTTGCAATCCATCGCGGATCGAAACGCATTATATTGCGCCTATGGAACAAACCACCCTCGCCGCGCTCTCCGCCTTCGCTCTCGTCTCCTCAATCACGCCGGGGCCGAACAATATGATGCTGATGGCCTCGGGTGCCAATTTCGGCCTGCGCCGTACTGTGCCGCACGCGCTCGGGGTCGGCGTGGGGTTCACGCTGATGATCGTGCTTGTCGGGGTTGGCCTGATGGGCGTGTTCGATCTGTTCCCCGTGCTCAACACCGTGCTCAAGGTGGTAAGCGTCGCTTATCTGCTGTGGCTCGCGTGGAAGATCGCGAACGCCGCTGCGCCGGGAGACGGCGACGGCGCGCGCGCCAAGCCGATGACCTTCTTTCAGGCGGTGATGTTCCAGTGGGTCAACCCCAAGGCCTGGTCGATGGCGCTTTCCGCCATCGCGCTCTACGCGCCCGACCGCAATTTCGCGGCGGTGCTGCTCGTCGCGGTGATCTTCGGAATCATCAACCTGCCTTCGACCAGCCTGTGGGCGGTGATGGGCACTGCGCTGCGCGGCTGGCTGTCGAGCCCGGCGCGGCTCAAGGCGTTCAACTGGACGATGGCGGCGTTGCTTGTGGGGTCGCTCGCGCTGCTCATCTGACCCGATTGCAAGGTTGCGATCCGCAACCTATGGACGGCGCTCCCCTCTTCTGACCGGAGAACAGAGCCATGCAAAGCCGCCGTCTTGGCAAGAGCGCCATCCACGTGTCCGACATCTGCATGGGGACAATGACCTTCGGCAGCCAGACCGACGAGACCGAGGCGTTCCGCGTCCTTGACCGCTGCTTCGAGGCGGGGATCAATTTCTACGACACCGCCGAGGGCTATCCGGTGCCGCCCGACGTCAAATGGGTCGGCCGCACCGAGGAAATCGTTGGGCGCTGGATGAAGACCAAAGACCGCGACGCGATCATCCTGGCGACCAAGGTGTCGGGACCGAGCCATGTCTGGTTCAAATCGCCGTGCCGCGGCGGCATGACCGCGCTCGACCGCAAGAATATCATGCAGGCGGTCGACGACAGTCTGACCCGGCTCCAGACCGACTATATCGACCTCTACCAGACGCATTGGCCCGACCACGACGCACCCTATGACGAGATGATGGACGCGCTCGACGAGCTGGTCCGCATCGGCAAGGTGCGCATCCTCGGCTGTTCGAACGAAACGAGCTGGGGCCTGATGAAATCGCTCGCCGCATCGGAGGCGCTCGGCGGCGCGCGCTATCACACCATCCAGAATAATTTCAGCCTCAACAATCGCCGCTTCGAGGATGAGCTGGCGCAGGTCTGCCGGCAGGAAGGCGTCAGCCTGATCCCTTATTCGCCGCTCGCCGGCGGGGTACTCTCGGGCAAATATCAGGGCGGCGCGCGGCCTGAGGGCGCACGCTTTTCGCGCTATCTGGGCATGGAGGGCCGACAGGCCGCGATGGGCCGCCGCTTCGTCAACGAAAAGAGCCTCGGCGCGACCGAACGCTATCTGGCGATCGCCGAGGAAGCCGGTCTGCATCCGGTGACGATGGCGACCGCCTGGTCGAAGCAGCACGACTTCGTCGCCTCGACGATTGTCGGCGTCAGCGCCTATGATCAGGTCGATCCGATCCTCGATGCCATGGAACTGGTGCTGAGCGACGAGGTGATGAAGGCGCTGCACAAAGTCAGCAAGGATATCCTCTACCCGATGGGATGACGCGCTGTTATCGTCGCGCCAATCCAGATCAGGAGTTCGTGATGTCGCCCCTTCGCCGCAGCCTTGTCGCCCTCGTCCTTGCCACGGCGTTCGCCGGAGCTGCCCACGCCGCGAACCCGACGATGTTCCGCGACGCCGGCTGCGGCTGCTGCCTCAAATGGCTCGAGCAGGTGAAGGCGTCGCTCGGCCCGAAGGCGGTCATCATCAATTCGCCCGACATAGCGGCTGTGAAGGACAAGCAGGGCGTGCCGCCGACGCTGCGCAGCTGCCACACCGTGCTGGTCGGCGGCTATGTGATCGAGGGACATGTGCCGGCCAAGGAAATCGCGCGGTTGCTCCGCGAAAAGCCCAAGGGCGTGAAGGGCCTTGCCGTCGCCGGAATGCCAACGGGTTCGCCCGGCATGGAGCATGGCGACCACCGCGAAGCTTATAAGGTCATGACCTTCGGCTCCGGCGGCCAGCGCGTTTATGCGAGCTACGCCGCGAGCCGTTGATCAGCCGAAACGTTCGCGGAGTTCGAACTTCAGCACCTTGCCCGTGGCATTGCGCGGCAACGCGTCGACCAGTTCAATCCGCACCGGATGCTTGTAACGCGCGAGCCGGTCGCCACAGTGCGCGCGCAGATCGTCGATCGTCACCGTTGCGCCTTGGCGTGGCACGATGACCGCGCAGCCATATTCTCCCCATTTGGGATCGGGCAGCCCGATCACCGCGACCTCGTGGACCGCCTCCATTTCATAGAGCGCATTCTCGATCTCGGCCGGATACACATTTTCGCCGCCGGTGATGTACATGTCCTTCACCCGGTCCTCGATATAGAAATAGCCGTCGGCGTCCTTGCGCCCGACGTCGCCCGAGCGGAACCAGCCGTCGACGAAGCTCGACGCATTGGCGTCGGGCCGGTTCCAGTATCCGGGGGTGATGTTGAGCCCGCGCATCCAGATTTCGCCAAGCTCGCCGACTTCGGCCTCGACGCCGTCGCCGCGCATGATCTTTGCCTCGCAATGGCGCACGGGCTTGCCCGCCGCGCCGATCTTCGCCGGAATATCGCGTTCATCGAGCATCAGCGCCGCAGCGCAGGTTTCGGTCATGCCATAGCCTTCGCGGATCACCACGCCGCGCGCAAACCAGGTGCGGAGCAGGCTCTCGGGGACGCTTTCAGCCCCGCAGCTCATTGTCTGGACACGCGAGAAATCGGTGGCCGCGAACGCCGGATGCGCCTGCATCGCATTGTACATCGCGGGCACGCCCAGAAAATGCGTCACGCCGAGTGCCGGGTCGCCGAAGATGCCAAGCATCGCGCCGGGTTCGAACCCGCGCACGACGATCACGGTGCCGCCATAGCCGAAGCTGATCGTGGTATAAGCAACGAGCCCACCGATATGGAACAGCGGCAGCGCGACCAAGCCGACCATGCGGTTCGATGCGTTCGACGCGCCGCCCGATCCCGCGTTGATGAAATAGAATTGGGCATGGTTAAACATCACGCCCTTGGGCGTACCGGTCGTTCCCGACGAATACATGATCATGCACAGGTCGGTACCAAGCTGCGGGAGCTGTTTGTACACCGGCTCCGCCGCGGCGATTGCGGCTTCCAGACCGCCGCCTTGCCCCATCGGGTCCATGGAGATCCAGTGGGCGACCTCGGTCTTTTCGCGCAGCGCCGGGACGACTGCGTCGAGGTCGCTGTCGTGGAAGATTGCGCGCGCGCCGCTGTCATGCAGCATGAACGCCAGCTCGTGCGCGGTCAGGCGGAAGTTGAGCATCGTCAGCACCGCGCCGACCCGCCAGCAAGCGAACAATATGTCGAGCATGTCGCTGCTGTTCATGGACAGCAAAGCGACGCGGTCGCCTTTGTCGATGCCGATCGATTTCAGATGCCCCGCGATCCGCGCCACCCGCTCGCTGTCTCTTATACACATCTGACGCTGCCGACGAAGCTAGAAGT
>CAUUIU010000272.1:0-4820 GCA_963545025.1 uncultured Sphingopyxis sp.
ATCTACACTTCTAGCTTCGTCGGCAGCGTCAGATGTGTATAAGAGACAGTGCGCGACTATCGCACCGCCCTCACCGCCTTCGACCGCGTCGCCAAGGAAGCGCCCGACAGCGAAATGCGCGCGGCCGCCTATTATTGGGCTTCACGCGCTGCGACCGCCGCAGGCGAGCCAGCATCGGTGCAGCCGCGCCTCCGCGCCGCCGCGGCGAATGAGGAGACCTTCTACGGCCTGCTCGCCGCCGAAACGCTCGGCCAGCCCGCCAAGCAGCAGCAACAGAATGTCCGCGTCGACCGCAGCGCCTGGCGCGCCGTCGAGGATCTGCCCAATGTCCGCGCCGCGATGGCGCTCGCCGAAATCGGCGAGGATAAATATGCCGACGAAGTGCTGCGCCATCAGGCGCGCATCGGCAACGTCGACCAGCATGCGCAGATCATCGGCCTTGCCGGCGCGCTGAGCCTGCCCGAAACGCAGCTCTGGCTCGCGCACAACACCCCGCAGGGCCGCAAGCTCGCCGCGTCAACGCGCTATCCGCAGCCCAAATGGGAACCCAATGGCGGCTGGCGGGTCGATCCCGCCCTCGTCTTTGCCCACACGCTCCAGGAATCGCGTTTCCAGCGCACCGCAGTCAGCCCGGCGGGCGCGATGGGACTGATGCAGGTCCGCCCCGGCACCGCGAACGACCTCGCGCGCTGGAATGGCGATGGGCGCGGCCCCGGCGACCTTAAGTCTCCTGCAGTCAACATGGATTTCGGCCAACGCTATCTGCAATATCTCAGCAAGGACAGCTCGACCGGCGGCCAGTTGCTCAAGGTCATCGCCGCCTATAACGCCGGCCCTGCGCCGATCGCACGCTGGCAGACCGAGGTTCGCGACGGCGGCGATCCCCTGCTCTACATGGAGTCGATCCCCTATTGGGAAACGCGCGGCTATGTCGGCATCGTGCTGCGCAATTACTGGATGTACGAGGCGCAGCAGGGCAAACCGTCGGACAGCCGCGCTGCGCTGGCGCAGGGCAAATGGCCGCGCTTCCCCGACGGCAAAGATCGCACGCGCCTGACCTATGCGGGCAGCCTGACCAATGCCGATTGACGAGAGCCTCGAATTCAAACCGGTCCGCATCGCGATTTTGACGATATCGGACAGCCGCAGCGCCGCCGAAGACCGGTCGGGCGACAAGCTTGAGGAACGGCTCACCGCCGCCGGCCATATTCTTGCGGCGCGCGCGATCATCCGGGACGAGACCGACCTGATCGTCTCGCGCCTCCACAACTGGATCGACGATCCCGAGGTCGACGTGGTGATCACGACGGGCGGCACCGGCCTCACCGGCCGCGACGTGACACCAGAAGCGCTGCACCGCCTCGACGGCAAGGATATCCCGGGGTTCGGCGAGCTTTTCCGCTGGCTCAGCTACCAGACGATCGGCACCTCGACGATCCAGTCGCGTGCCTGCGCCATCGTCGCACGCGGCACCTATATCTTCGCGCTTCCCGGCTCGACCGGCGCGGTAACCGACGCGTGGGAAGGCATTTTGTCGACCCAGCTCGACAGCCGCCACAAGCCTTGCAACTTTGTCGAGCTGATGCCGCGGCTCACCGAATAGCAGATTTGTTCTTTCTTTGTTCTCATCGGCGCGATATCCTGGCCCGATGGAATCGCCCAAGCCTCTCCCCCCGATTTCCGGGCGCGGCGCGCCGACCAATTTGCGCCCCACCCGCACCGGATCGCTCGATCGCGAGGCTGATGGCGACTGGCTGGACGCCTCGGAGGATATCGACGGTGCAGCGCCGCCGTTGCGAACGACAGTCACGGTCGAGCATCCCAAAACCATCATATCGCGCAACAGCTCGCCCGACATCAGCTTCGACCGTTCGATCAACCCCTATCGCGGCTGCGAGCATGGCTGCATCTATTGTTTTGCGCGCCCGACACACGCCTTTCACGACCTGTCGCCGGGACTCGATTTCGAGAGCAAGCTGTTTGCCAAACCCGACGCAGCAACGCTGCTGCGGGCCGAATTGGCAAAACGCAACTATAAGGCCGCACCCATCGCGATCGGTACCAATACCGACGGTTACCAGCCGATCGAGCGCGAGTGGGGCGTCACGCGGTCGGTGGTCGAGGTGCTCGCCGAGACGCGGCACCCCCTGATCATCACCACCAAGTCCGACCGCGTGCTCCGCGATATCGACCTGCTCGCCGACATGGCGCGCGACAATCTGGTCGGCGTCGCGGTGTCGGTGACCACGCTCGACCCCAAAGTCGCCCGCACCCTCGAACCCCGCGCGCCGCATCCGCGCCGCCGCCTCGCCGCAATCCGCAAACTGATCGACGCGGGCGTGCCGACGCAGGTCAATATCTCGCCGATCATCCCCGCGATCACCGATCACGAGATCGAGGCGATCATGGCGGCCGCCGCAGAAGCCGGCGCGATCCGTGCCTCCTATATATTGATGCGCCTACCCTATGAGGTCGCGCCGCTCTTTCGCGCCTGGCTCGCCGCGCACTACCCCGACCGCGCCGACAAGGTGATGCACATGGTGCAGGACATCCGTGGCGGCCGCGACAACGACCCCAATTTCTTCACGCGCATGAAGGGTCACGGCGTCTGGGCGCAGCTGATCCGCACTCGCGTCAAACGCGCCGCGCGTGAACATGGCATGGACCGGAGCTTCCCGCCGATCCGCAGCGACCTGTTCAAGCCGCCGGAGCGCGACGGGCAGATGGAACTGTTCTAGGCCGCGGCCAAAGACTTCAGCTTATAATCCTTGTAATCGTCGCGGATCTGGCGCTTCAATATCTTGCCCGTCGCCGTGTGCGGCAGTTCGTCGACGAAGATGATCTCGTCGGGCATCCACCATTTGGCGATCTTGTCCTGGAGGTAATCGAGGATGCTCGCGTCGCTCACTTCGGCCCCGGGCTTCTTCACGATCAGCAGGATCGGCCGCTCGTCCCATTTGGGATGATAGACGCCGACTGCCGCGGCCTCCTGCACGCCCGGCGCGCCAACCGCAGCATTTTCGAGTTCGATCGAGCTGATCCATTCGCCGCCCGACTTGATGACATCCTTGGCTCGGTCGGTGATCTGCATGACGCCGTCAGGGTGGATCACCGACACGTCGCCGGTGTCGAACCAGCCGTCGGCATCGGCGGCGTCGGCATCGGCCTTGAAATAGCGCTGAATGATCCACGGTCCGCGACATTGCAGCCGCCCGCTCGACTGGCCGTCGCGCGGCAGTTCGTTGTCCTCGTCATCGACAACGCGCAACTCGACCCCAAACGGCGGACAGCCCTGACGCGCAACGATATCGACGCGCTGCTCGAAGCTCATGTCGTCCCAGTTCCACGGCCTTTTGCCCATCGTTCCGATCGGCGAGGTTTCGGTCATTCCCCACGCATGACCGACGTCGATCCCCGCTTTCATGAAGCGCTCGATCATCGCGCGCGGGCACGCCGACCCGCCGATAATCACACGGTGCAGCTTGCCATAGCCGATCGCCGTCGCGTCCATATGCGCGAACATCGCGATCCAGACCGTCGGTACGCCTGCGCTGTGCGTCACGCCCTCGGCGTGCATCAGGTCGCACAAGACCTGCGCGTCGTTGGTCGCCGAAAACACCAGCTTCGCGCCGACGGTCGCCGCCGCGAACGGAATGCCCCAGCTGTTGGCATGGAACATCGGTACGATCGGCAGGATGACGCTGCGGTTCGACATGTCGAACACGTCAGGCTGGATCTCGGTTATCGCATGGATGACGTTCGAGCGATGTTCGTAAAGCACGCCCTTCGGATTGCCCGTCGTCCCGCTCGTATAGCAGAGCCCAACCGGATCGCGCTCGTCGAGCTCGACCCACTCGAAGCTGCCATCCTCGGCGTCGATCAGGTCACGGTAGGACAGATAACCTTCGCGTGCCGGCGCATCGAACAGAATGAAATGCTCGACCGTCGGAAGCTGGCCGCGCAGCCGCTCGACGATCGGCAGGAACATCGCGTCGAACAGAAGTACGCGGTCCTCGGCATGGTTGATGATATAGACGAGCTGTTCGTCGAAGAGCCGCGGGTTCACCGTGTGCAGTACACCGCCGATCCCCGCGCTGCCGTACCAGCTGACCAGATGATGGCCGTGGTTCATCGCCAGCGTCGCGATACGGTCGCTTTTCTGGACGCCGAGCTTGGTCATTGCCGCAGCAAAACGGCGCGCGTCCTTGCCGACCTCGCCCCATGTCGACCGCGTTATGCTCCCATCGGCCCAGCGCGAGACAATCTCGCGCCCGCCGTGCTCGCGCGCGGCGTGGTCGATCAGGCTGGTAACAAGCAGCGGCTGGCTTTGCATTCCAAACATCAGGCATCCCTCTTGTAATTTTGCTTAGGGATAAGGCGGCAAGCGCCCATGGTGCAAGGGGCCAAACCAAAAACAAGCGCTCCTCCAAAGGAAGGCAGCGTTGGAGCGCTATCCGCGCACGCGGAAATCGCGCGGCGCGACCAGCGACAGCGTCGCTTCCGAAACGCCGGGCAACATGTCGAACCGGGCGACGACATCGGGGCCGAGCGCAAAGTTGCGGCCCAAATTCAGCTGGATATCGTCGTCGGTCAGCGGATCGCGGGTAACGATGATCACGCGGCCACGCGCATCGTCCCGCCGTTGGAGCAGGCGCACCATATCGTCGATGGCAGCGGGCAGCTCGACGCGGCAGCTTAGCTGAAGCGCCGCGGTCGCGGCGATATCGGCGAGCGGCTGCGCGCCGCGTACGGTCACGCGCGGCGTTTCCTCGCCCTGTCTCTTATACACATCTGACGCTGCCGACGAAGCTAGAAGTGTA
>CAUUIU010000273.1:0-4816 GCA_963545025.1 uncultured Sphingopyxis sp.
TACACTTCTAGCTTCGTCGGCAGCGTCAGATGTGTATAAGAGACAGTCATGAAGTCGATCGCAAAGCGGCCGGGAAGGGTCGCCGACCCTTCGGTGGCATAGAAGACCCGGCGGTGGCCGCGCTCCATCGCGGGCTCGTACACCGCGACCCACGGACCGCCACGCAGCGGCGGCGCGAGGCGGGGGAGGGCAGTGACGGATGCGGCGGCCGCGCCGCCCGACACGGTCAAGCTTTCCGCCGTGCCGTCGGTATTGGTCCGTTCGAGCGTCACTATGTGCGAGATCGGGCCGGGGTCGCCTGAAACCGCCGCGTTGACGTAGACGACGGCGCGCCGACCCGGCGCGATCACGCGCGGGCCGGCCTCGTCCTTCGGGCCGACGAGTTCGGTCCAGCCGGCGAGCTTGTCGGCCTCATAGGTCGCGATCGGTTTCGGTGCCTTGCCCGCGTTGACGACGAGCCGGTCGAGGCGGAGCGGGCGCGATGAAAAATTGGTGAGGTGGAGTTCGTAGACAAGCTGGGTCGTGTCGCCGATGCGGACGATATCGGGCACTTCGGCGACCAGCATATCGAGCGATTGATGGGTTTGCGCTGTCGCTGCGTCGGAGCTCACGAAAGCCAGCAAGGTCAAAACAAGCGTCTTTATCCGCACCATCGGTTCCCTCCATCTCCCCCGCGCCCCGGTGCGATTATCAGCGAACGCTCGGAGCGTCATCAGGAAGACGGACCGGCGCGGCGAAAGCCTTGGAGCGCGTGGGCCCGCTAGGGGTAGAATTGCCGCCGAACTTGTGCTTAGGCGGCGCCCATATCTCCCCGCTCCAGAGTCGAAAGGCCCGGCAGACCTCATGAACATCCACGAATATCAGGCGAAAGAACTGCTCGCGAAATTTGGCGTCGCCGTCCCCAAGGGCATTGCCGCGATGACCGTCGAGGAAGCCGTCGCTGCGGCGAAGCAGCTTCCCGGGCCGCTCTATGTCGTGAAGTCGCAGATCCACGCCGGTGGCCGCGGCAAGGGCAAGTTCAAGGAACTCGGCCCCGACGCGAAGGGCGGCGTCCGCCTCGCCAAGACCATCGAGGAAGTCGAAGCGCACGCGAAAGACATGCTCGGCAACACGCTGGTGACGATCCAGACCGGCGACGCCGGCAAGCAGGTCAACCGCCTCTACATCACCGACGGCGCCGACATTAAGCAGGAATTCTACCTCGCTTTGCTGGTCGACCGTGCCACCAGCCGCATCGCGGTCGTCGCCTCGACCGAAGGCGGCATGGACATCGAAACCGTCGCGCACGACACGCCCGAAAAGATCCACACGATCGTCGTCGATCCGGCCACCGGCCTTCAGCCGCACCATGGCCGCAGCGTCGCCGCGGCGCTCGGGCTGGAAGGCGATCTCGCCAAGCAGGCATCCAAGGTTCTCGCGGGTCTCTACGCCGCTTTCCTCGGCACCGACGCCGAACAGATCGAAATCAACCCGCTCGCCGTCTGCGAAGGCGCGAACGGCGACGAACTGCTCGTGCTCGACGCCAAGGTGGCGTTCGACGGCAATGCGATGTTCCGCCACAAGGATCTCGCCGAGCTGCGCGACCTGACCGAAGAAGATCCGGCCGAGGTCGAAGCGTCGGAATATGACCTCGCCTACATCAAGCTCGACGGCAACATCGGCTGCATGGTGAACGGCGCCGGGCTCGCGATGGCGACGATGGACATCATCAAGCTCAACGGCGAATTCCCCGCCAACTTCCTCGACGTCGGTGGCGGTGCTTCGAAGGAAAAGGTCACCGCGGCGTTCAAGATCATTCTCAAGGACCCCGCCGTGAAGGGCATCCTCGTGAACATCTTCGGCGGCATCATGAAGTGCGACATCATCGCCGACGGCATCGTCGCCGCGGCGAAGGAAGTGAACCTGTCGGTTCCGCTCGTTGTCCGCCTCGAGGGCACGAACGTCCAGGAGGGCAAGGACATCCTCGCCAATTCGGGCCTCCCGATCGTTGCGGCCAACGATCTCGGCGACGCGGCAAAGAAAATCGTCGCCGAGGTGAACAAGGCGGCGTGATAATCCAACCCTCCCTCGCATCGCGGGGGAGGAGTCGGGACTGCTAGTTGACGTTTACGTAAACGCCAATTATGGCGCAGTGCACAATTTTTCGAGAGGAGCTGTCGAAGCTATGAAAATCCTCGTCCCCGTAAAGCGGGTGCTCGATTACAACGTGAAGCCGCGGGTCAAATCCGACGGCACCGGCGTTGACCTGGCCAATGTCAAAATGTCGATGAACCCGTTCGACGAGATCGGTGTCGAAGAAGCGATCCGCCTGAAGGAAAAGGGCGTCGCGACCGAAATCATCGCCGTCTCCGTTGGCCCGCAAAAGGCGCAGGAAACGCTGCGCACCGCGCTCGCCATGGGCGCCGACCGCGCGATCCTCGTGCAGACCGAAGATGCGGTCGAGCCGCTCGCGCTCGCGAAGATATTCAAGGCGATTGCCGACGCCGAGCAGCCGGGTCTCGTGATCCTCGGCAAGCAGGCGATCGACGACGACAACAACCAGACCGGCCAGATGCTTGCTGCGCTGACCGGCTGGGCGCAGGGCACCTTTGCCAGCGCGGTCAATGTCGAGGGCGACAGCGTCAATGTGACGCGCGAAGTCGATGGCGGCCTCGAAACGGTGAAGCTGAAGCTTCCTGCGATCGTCACCACCGACCTTCGCCTGAACGAGCCGCGCTATGCTTCGCTGCCGAACATCATGAAGGCGAAGTCGAAGCCGCTCGATACCAAGACCCCCGCCGATTACGGCGTCGACACCGCCCCGCGCGTCAAGACGCTCAAGGTCAGCGAACCCGCCGCCCGCTCGGCCGGGATCAAGGTCGCCGATGTCGATGAACTGGTTGCCAAGCTGAAAGCGCTGGGAGTGCACTCATGAAAACTCTGGTTTGGGTCGAACATGACGGCAAGGCCGTCAAGGACGCCACGCTCGCGGTGGTCACTGCCGCATCGAAGCTGGGCGAAGTCCATCTGCTCGTCGCCGGTTCGGGTGTCGATGGCGTCGCCAAGGAAGCCGCCGGCATCGCCGGCGTCGGCAAGGTGCATGTCGCCGACAACGCCGCCTTCGGTCATAATCTTCCCGAAAATATCGCGCCGCTCGTCGCCGATCTGATGGGCAGCCATGACGCGTTCCTCGCGCCCGCGACGACCACCGGCAAGAATATCGCGCCGCGCGTCGCCGCGCTGCTCGACGTGATGCAGATTTCGGAAATCCTGTCGGTCGAGGGTCCGAAGACCTTTACGCGCCCGATCTACGCCGGCAACGCGATCGCGACCGTCGAATCGTCGGACGCGAAGCTGGTCCTCACCGTTCGCGGCACCGCGTTCGACAAGGCCGCGACCTCGGGCGGTTCGGGTACGGTCGAAGCCGTGGGTGCGGGCAGCGATGCCGGCATCTCGAGCTTCGTCGGCGCCGAAATCGCCAAGTCGGAGCGTCCTGAGTTGACCTCGGCGAAGATCATTGTCTCGGGCGGCCGCGCGCTGGGTTCGAGCGAGAAATATGAAGAAGTCATCGTCCCGCTTGCCGACAAGCTCGGCGCCGCGCTCGGTGCTTCGCGCGCCGCGGTCGATGCGGGCTATGTCCCCAACGACTATCAGGTCGGTCAGACCGGCAAGATCGTCGCGCCGCAGGTCTATTTCGCGATCGGCATCTCGGGCGCGATCCAGCATCTCGCCGGCATGAAGGATTCGAAGACGATCGTCGCGATCAACAAGGACGAAGACGCCCCGATCTTCCAGGTCGCCGACTTCGGCCTCGTCGCCGATCTGTTCAATGCCGTGCCGGAGCTGACCGGCAAGATTTGATCGTTCGGCAGAATAGCAATGCAGAAAGGGCGGCCCGGCGTGGCCGCCCTTTTTCTTTGTCCGCCGCCTGCTAGTCTTTCCCCAACAACAGGGGAGACAAGCATGCGCAAAACGGCTCTCGCACTCGCTCTGGCGCTGGCGCCCGTCGTGCTTCCGGCATCCTTTGCGGAAGCGAAGACCGCGCCCTCCGAAAAACTCGTTATCGACACAAAGCGGATCGATGCCGCGCTCGCCGCGATGATCGCCGACGGCCGCGCTGCGGGCACCTCGGCGCTGATCTGGCAGGACGGTCGCGAGGTCTATTTCGGCTCCGCAGGCATGGCCGACCGCGCCGCTAACCGCCCGATGCGCCGCGACACGATCGCGCAAATCTATTCGATGACCAAGCCGGTGACCGGGGTCGCGCTGATGCAATTGTGGGAGGCAGGCAAGTTCCACCTCGACGATCCGATCGCCAGATATCTGCCCGAATATGCGAATATGCGCGTCTATGCGGGCAAGGATGCGGCGGGCCAGCCGCGCTATGTGCCCGCCGAGCGGCCGATCACGGTGCGCGATATCCTGCGCCACACCGCGGGCTTCGTTTACGGCGGAGGGCCAACCCCCGCGCATGACGCCTATGTCGCCGCCGACCCGCTCGCGCTCACCATCCCGCTCGCCGAATCGAGCCGCCGCCTCGCGGGCGTGCCCTTGCTGTTCCAGCCGGGCACCCAGTGGGAATATAGCATCGCGGTCGACGTACAGGCGGCGCTCGTCGAGAAATTGTCGGGCGAACCCTTCGCCGCCTATGTCCGCGAGCATATCTTTCTGCCGCTCAAGATGCAGGAGACCGCGTGGCGCCAGCCCGACGCGAAGCTGCCCCGCTTTGCCGCGATGAACGTGAAAAAGGACGGCAAGCTGGTTCAGCAGGACGCCGCCGACGCCCAAAAGCTCAATTTTCGCTACAATGCGCTGACGCCGGGCGGCTTTGGCCTCG
>CAUUIU010000274.1:0-4768 GCA_963545025.1 uncultured Sphingopyxis sp.
AGAGACAGGGATCGGGCCGAGCCCGAAGCGGAAGCGCAGCAGGTTGATCAAGCCGAAGGCCTGCATCACGCGGATCGGCTTCTTGACGAACTGGCCGCCGCCGCGGAACGCCTCGGCGGCTTTGAGTGCGCCGGGATGGCCGATCCAATAGGCGTTGCAGTTGGACACCGCGACGTCCGAAAACTCGTAGAATCGCCGCTGTCCCTCGGGATGAACCGCGAGCACATCTTCGCGACGCGCGAGCGCGACGCCGGCCTCGATATCGAGCCGCGCCGCCTCGGCGCCGATCTCCGCGATCGTCGCGGGGGTGAGGAGGCAATTGTCGGCCGTCGTGATCAACAGCGGGAAGCTGGCCTGGCCTGCGGCGAGCAGGACCGAATCCGCCAGATTGTCCGCCGCCGGCAACACGACGAGACGGTCACCGAGCAGATCGATGACCGGATCGTTCAGATCGGCGAGCAGATCGGCATGATGGGTCGAAACCAGCACCCGCTCGGCATCGCTGTCGGCCGCGCTTTCGAGCACATGGGCGATCATCGGCCGGCCCGCGACGGGCACGAGACATTTGTCGGCGACGCCATATGCCTCGGCCAGCGCATCGACGGCGCCGGGGCGGCGGCCGGCGAGGATCAGGATCGAGCCGCTCATGCCGCGTCCCTCCGTGCAAAGCCGACGAGCTGGCGGATCATGCTTTCGGCGACGATCGTCTCGATCAGGTCGGCCTGGCTGAAGCCTGCAGCAACCGCGGCACGGCCGAAGACCTTTTCGGACCACAGGTTGCAGTTCAGATTGACCTCAAGCAGCCGAATTTCGCCGGTTGCGAAATCGACGCGGAATTCGAAGCGGCCATAGTCGAACGGCCGGAAAATCTCGGCCATCCGGCTTGTGTAGTCGATCAGACGCTCGTTCATCGACGCGTCGTCGAACAGCCGCAGGCTGTATTTGGCGCTCCGGTCGACGAGGTCGCGCTTTTCCTGATAGGTGCGCAAATGGCTCGGGTCGGCCTGCTCGAAGAGCATCATCGGCAGCATCGCCGGCTGGCCGTCGATCGTGATCACGGGAACCTCGACATCGCTGCCCTCGATAAAGGGCTCGACGATCGCGTCATGATCGAGCGCATGCACCTCGGCGACGGCCTGCGCCAGTTCGACGCGGTCGTGCGCGTCGCGGATGCCCCAGGAGGCCGAACTGTTGTTCGGCTTGATCACCCAGCGCAGCGCCGGCGGGCAGCGCGATACATCAACGGGCGCCCCGCGGCGGAACAGCGCCCATGGTGCAGTCGGCACACCGCGCGCCGCGGCTTCCAGCTTGGTCAGATGCTTGTCGTCGGACAGGCCGCGCACGATCGGCGACGCGCCGACATAAGGAAGGCCCAGCCGGTTGCAGAGCAAGGGCAGCAGCATCTCCGAATTATAGAATCCGCCGCGGTTCAGCAGCGGAAAGACGAAGTCGGCTTCGGGCCGCTCGAACAGCGCCGGATAATTGTCGGCAATGACGAGGGGGATCCCGAGGCCTTCCAATATCTCGCGCGTTTCGCGGTGATAAACGGCATGATTGCCGTCCTCGGAATGGAGGCCGCCCGTCCATTTGGCGTGCTTGGCGATGAACAAAAGACGCTGCGTATCGCGAAGGCGATCGGGCAGTCGGGTGGGAGCAAGGTCGTTGGTTCGCATATGACGTTCCCACCACATCGACGTTTCACTGCGATGACTTTTTAGTGACGGGACTGAAACCAAAACGCCAAATCTCTGTCATCTTGGGTCGGTACTTCGAGGCCATTCCTCCCCCTGCCCGGATGGTCCTTCATGCTGCTGACCCCAAAAAGTTTCGATAAAAACGCCCCGCGATCGAACAGCCGCCACGCCACGCGGCTCGCTTCGGCGCTTGTCAGCGGCGGCGATGCGCGCATCCGGCTCGACGCGCAGGGCCGCAATCAATATTATGCGAGCGCGGTGCCCAGCGATGCGCTGGCCTATGGTTCATCGACGATCAGCAGCATTTCGGACCACGCCTTCGAAACATTGGTGGGCCAATGGCGCGACCGGCTCGACCAGCCGGTTGCGGCGAGCGATTATGCCGAGGGGCTCGACGTGCTAAGGCACCGCCTCGCCGCCTATTTCGGGCTCGCGGGCGAAGCGGCGATCGTCTTCGCCGCGTCGGGCACCGACCTTGAATATATCGGACTTGCCGCCGCGCTCGACGGCCGCCCGCTCACCGCGGTCCTGCTGGGACGCGACGAGGTCGGCAGCGGCTGCATCCACAGCGCAGCGGGGCGCTTCTTCGCCGCCGAAACCGCGACCGGCGCGCGCGTCGTCGCACAGGCTGCGATCGACCCCGCCTTCGCCGGAACCGAGCTGATCGACGTTCCTGTGCGCGACACCGCTGGCCGGCCGCGCGCGTCCGCGGCCGTCGCCGCCGAACTGTCGCTGCATATCGAACGCGCCGCGACGCATGGCCGCCGCGCGGTGGTACATGTCGTGCACGGATCGAAGTCGGGGCTGACGCTGCCCGCGCTCGCCGATGTCGAATGGCTGGTCGCGGCGCATGGCGATGCGATGACGATCGTCGTCGATGCGTGCCAGCTGCGGATCGCGCCCGCCGTCGTCCGCCGGTATCTCGAACTCGGCTGCGTCGTGCTGATGACCGGCTCGAAATTCGCAGGAGGCCCGCCCTTCAGCGGCTTCGCACTCGTCCCCACCGCCCTGCAGGCGCGCGCGCAAAATCTGCCCGAAGGCTTCCGCCGCGTCGCGACGCGCGCCGAATGGCCCGCCGACTGGCCCGGCGCCGATTGCCTGACGCCGTCGGGCAATTTCGGCCTGCTGCTGCGGCTGCAGGCGGCGCTGATCGAGATGGAGCGCTTCGCTGCGCTGCCCGCCGACCGCGTAACCCAGGTCACCGCCCGCTTCAGCCACCACGTCATGCATCTGGTGAAACAACTGGAACTTGCTGAGGTACCCGGCGCCGGCGGCACCTCATGCCTCGCCAGCGAAACGCTGCGCACGCTCGACCTGTCGGCACGCTGGCCGCAGTGCGATTTCGACACCGCCAAGCTGATGCACGGCCATATCGCGCGCCAGTCGCGCCAGTGGCTGGGCCGCGAGGTGCGCCTAGGCCAGCCGGTCAAGACGCATCAAATGGCCGATGGCCGCATGGCGGGAACGCTGCGCCTGTCGCTGTCGATGCCGCTGATGGCCGACCTCGCGGCGCTGTCCGACGCTGCGCTCGACGACCGGCTCGAAAGCGATATGTCGCTGGTCGGCGCGGCGATTTCGGCAGCGGCGGCCATCGCCTTTTCGGCGCGTCAGCCCGCCCCGCTCGCCTGACCGCAAAGCGCGTCCCGGCTTGCGACGAACCGCCTGCGATTCTTCACCCAGCCGTCCGGCGGACACGGCTCATCGTGAAAAACCGCTGATCGGGGCAGCGCTTTTGGGGGGAGGTTCGTTCGCCCTTCACTATGATGAAAAAACGCACCCTCTCCCGCCCCGCCACGAGCGCGATTGCCGCGTTCCTGGCCGTCACCACCCCCGCCGCTTTCGCACAGGAAGCGCCCGTCACGATGACGCCGCCCGTCGCGGTGCCGCCGGCATCCCCGCCGACGGTCGCCGATCCGGCACCGGTCGCACCGACTGCTACGCCGCCGGCCGCCCAGCCCGTGATCCGCGTCCCCCTCGACATCGCGCCGGAACCAGTCGTCGCCCCGGCGCAGCCCGCACCGCGCGCCGCTGAACGTCGCGCGGCCCCGGCCCCGACACGGGCAGCGCCGCGTGCCCGAGCCGCAACTCCGGCCGAAGTCCCCGCTGCCGTCGCGCCGGTCGCTGCTGCGGCTCCGCTCGCTAGCGAAGCTTTGCCGGTGACTCCGCCGGCTGCCGCCCCAATCGAACCGATCGCCGAACCAGCACCGGTCCCCGTCGAACAGGCAGCCACGAGCGGCAACACCTTCCCTTGGGAGATCGCCGGCGGTGCCGCCGCGCTGCTCCTCGTCGGGGGTGCGGGCCTGGCTTTCGCCCGTCGTCGCCGCAGCGATGGCGTGGCTGAAGACGAAGGCATGAGCTTCGAACAGATGGCCGCGGCCGAGGCCGTGCCCTATCACGTGCCGCGTGAAGCGGTCGTGGCCCCAGCCCCCGTTATTCGCGACACCCCGAGCTTCGCCGCCGCGCCGCGTGGCAGCATGGGCCGCCACGAAGCGCTGGCGATGGCCGGACCGACGCCTGACAATCCCTTCTCGACGCTGAAAAAGCGCCTGCAGCGCGCTCGCTTCCTCGATCGCCAGGAACGCGCCGCCTATGAAGAGACGCTGGCGCCGCAGAAGGATCTGGGCCGCAAGCCGGTCAGCGCCTGGGAGATCGCCCAGCGCGAAGCGCCTGCGCCGGCCGAGCAGGAGGTGCGCCGACCCGAACGCGGCCCCGCCCGTCCCGGCACGCTGCGCCCCGGCTTTGCTCGCCACTAACCGACCATAGGGTCCAACGAAAAAAGGGCGGCGCCTCGCGGCACCGCCCTTTTTCTTTTCGCTGGAGCCCGGCCGGACGAACCGGCCGGAACCCGCTGAACCGAATTACTTCAGTTCGACGGTCGCGCCGGCGGCGAGCAGCTTGGCCTTCAGCTCTTCAGCTTCTGCCTTGCTGGCGCCTTCCTTGACGGCCTTCGGCGCGCCTTCGACGAGTGCCTTGGCTTCGCCAAGACCCAGGCCGGTGATCGCGCGGACTTCCTTAATGACGTTGATCTTGTTGCCGCCGTCACCCGTCAGGATGACGTCGAATTCGGTCTGCTC
>CAUUIU010000275.1:0-4760 GCA_963545025.1 uncultured Sphingopyxis sp.
CTCGTGGGCTCGGAGATGTGTATAAGAGACAGATCTGTCCGAGGACAGCCTCGCGCGGCTCGACAAGAATCCGCTGCGCATCCTCGACAGCAAGGACCCGAAAGACCGCCCGATCGCCGACAGCGCGCCCGATATCGACGCCTATCTGACGAGCGAAGCGCAGGATTTCTTCGGCGCCGTCACCGCGGGTCTCGACGCCGCGGGCGTCGCGTGGGAACGCAATGCGCGGCTGGTGCGCGGCCTCGACTATTATCGCCACACCGCGTTCGAATTCGTCACCGACCGGCTGGGCGCGCAGGGCACGGTGCTCGGCGGCGGGCGCTATGACGGTCTGATCGAGAATCTCGGTGGGCCGCCGACCCCGGCGGTCGGCTGGGCGGCGGGGATCGAGCGGTTGGCGATGTTGATTGAAGACCTACCACCTGAGCCTATGATCGCAGTGATACCGGATAACCCCTCGCTCGAGGGCGAGGCGATCAACATTGCCTATAGGCTTCGGCAGCAAGGTTTCCGAACTACGATTGCTTATCGGGGCAATGCCAAGCGCCACGCCGAAATCGCTCGAAAGCTCGGGGCTGACGCTGCGTTGTATGTGAGGCCAATCCCCGAGGATGGCTCTTCGCGATACCATTTAACTCAGCTGAAGCCGGACCCAAACCGTAAATTCTTGGCGGGTGTCCTTGAGGCAGTTGGACCCGGAATAGGCGGATTGAGCGGCAGCGCCCCGTCATAATTATGCATCGTCACCCTGAACTTGTTTCAGGGTCCATGGGCTGAGGCCTCGAAGTTGCGCCATGGATGCTGAAACAAGTTCAGCATGACGGGGTTTGGGAGACTGTAAGGCGTCAATTACGGCGCAACGGCTCGGCAATCCCCCAAGCAACGGCCAAGTCCTCCCAGTCTGGATTATCCACCTCGATCAGGTTGATTTTCCATGGCCGATGCCAGCGTTTCAGCTGCTTTTCGCGGGCGATGGCGGCGGCCATGTCGTCGAAGAATTCGGCGTGGACGAGCCGGTAGACTTGGTATCGCGTCGTAAAACCCGGCACTGCGCCAGACCGGTGCTGCCAGATCCGTGCGGCAATGTCAGATGTGACGCCTATATAGAGCGTGCCCTGCTTCTGGCTGGCGAGAATATAGGTGCAGGGTTGCCGCGACGGCATATTGGCCTCTATGCGGCGCTATGGATGCTGAAACAAGTTCAGCATGACGTAGTTTTTACCGTTTTGGACAAGATGACCTCCGTTTCCGAAAAGCAGATCGACGCCATCATCGAACGCCATGCGGCGCTGCAGGCGCGCATGGCTACTGGCGATATGGCGCCCGCCGATTTTGTCGCGGCATCGAAGGAATTTGCCGAGCTGGAACCCGTCGCCAAGGCGGCGAGCGAGGTCGTGCGCCTCCGCGGCGAACTGACCTCGCTGACCGAAATGCTCGCTGACCCCGAAATGAAAGCGATGGCGGCCGAGGAAATCGCCGCGGTCGAGGCGGCGCTGCCCGCCGCCGAGCATGATCTCGCGCTCCAGCTGCTGCCGAAGGATGTCGCCGACGCGCGAGCGGCGATGCTCGAAATCCGTGCCGGTACCGGCGGCGACGAAGCGGCGCTGTTCGCGGGCGATCTGCTCCGCATGTACAGCCGCTATGCCGATGGGCAGGGCTGGAAGGTCGAAATCATCTCGGCGAACGAGGCCGAAATGGGCGGCTACAAGGAAGTCGTCGCGTCGGTGTCGGGGCAGGGCGTGTTCGCCAAGCTCAAGTTCGAAAGCGGTGTCCACCGCGTCCAGCGCGTCCCCGCGACCGAAAGCCAGGGCCGCATCCACACCAGCGCCGCGACCGTCGCGGTGCTGCCCGAGGCCGAGGAAGTCGACGTCGCGATCAACGACAGCGACCTCAAGATCGATATCTATCGCGCGTCGGGTGCCGGCGGCCAGCACGTCAACACGACCGATTCGGCGATCCGCATCACGCATATCCCGACCGGGCTCGTCGTCATCCAGCAGGACCAGCGCAGCCAGCACAAGAATCGCGCGAAAGCGATGCAGGTGCTGCGAGCGCGGCTCTATGATCTCGAGCGCGAGAAGATCCACAGCGCCGAAGCTTCGGCGCGCAAGTCGATGGTCGGGTCGGGCGACCGGTCCGAGCGCATTCGCACCTATAATTTCCCGCAGGGGCGCGTGACCGACCATCGCATCAACCTGACGCTCCACCGCCTGCCCGAGATCATCGAAGGCGCGATGGACGAGCTGATCGACGCGCTGATCGCCGAGGATCAGGCGCAGCGGCTGGCGGGGCTGGGTGAGTGAACGCCCCGGCCGACATTAACGCGGCCCTTATTGCCTATCTGGGCTACAAGCGTGCGGACAGCCCCCAAACCGATTGGCGAGCGGTTGTCGACGCGATCGGAATGGCCCGCGCCGAAGCGGTCGAAATACCGATGCTGGTCGTCCTTTCGGAACTGCGCGAGATAAAGCCCGACTGGACCGTCCATTCGCTTTGGAGCGGCAGCGAATGGGCTGTGCGCGAACTGCGAAAACGCCATCCCGACCTCGACGACAGCGTTGCCAAGCCGCTCGCATGGGCTTTCTCGTGCGACCATAAATGAGCGTGCGCGCGGCTCTTTCATCTGCCGCCGTGCGTCTGGAGGCGGTTTCGGACACGTCGCGCCTCGACGCGGAATTGCTGTTGGCGCACGCGCTGGGGGTGGAGCGGGGGGCGTTGTTGCTCGATCCGTCGCGGTTCGCGGTGCCCGAGGGTTTCGCTTCGCTCGTTGAGCGTCGGCTGCAGCACGAGCCGGTCGCCTATATCCTCGGCTATCGCGATTTCTGGACGATCCGGATCAAGGTCGGCCCGGGCGTTCTGATCCCGCGCCCCGATAGCGAGACGCTGATCGAGGCGGCGGTGGCGGATTTCGGCGCGGTGGGCCCGAGGCATATTCTCGACCTCGGCACAGGGCCGGGCACATTGCTTTATGCGGCGATGACTGAATGGCCCGAAGCGCGCGGGCTTGGCGTCGATGCCAGCGATACCGCGCTCGGCTTTGCCAGAGACAATGCGGCCACCCTCGGACTGGCCGATCGCACCGAACTGATACACGGCAACTGGGCCGAAGGCGTGATCGGCCAGTTCGACCTCATTCTCTGCAATCCGCCCTATATTGCCGACAGCGAGCCATTGATGCCCGATGTCGCCGATCACGAGCCCGCCGGAGCGTTGTTCGCCGGCGCCGACGGGCTCGACGATTATCGCCGCATCATCCCCGATTTGCCGCGGCTTTTGGCGCCCGGCGGCGTGGCGATCCTTGAAATCGGCCACACACAACATATCTCTGTCGGGCAGCTTGCCGAAGTGGCGGGCTTTGCTGTGCGATGCCGCCAGGATTTGGGCGGCCGCGACAGGGCGCTTTTGCTGACCCGCGCCTGACCCGCCCCCTGCAAGAATTTGCTTGGTTTCCGCCGCAAAGCACGGTAGGGGCGGCTCACAGACCCGACCGGGGTCCCTCGATGGTCCGGCTGGTCTGCTTCCCACTTACGATGCTGGTGCGGAGCCCGAGGGTTTCGCGCAGGCGGTAAAGGGCAAGAACCGCGCTTGGATGCGCGGGCGCGACGCGCAGTTGGCGCGATCGGCCAAAAGGGGTTGGCGTAGCTTATTAGCTTATCGACAGGATGTCTCAGTTGAACATGAACAACCGGCAGAGCGGTCGCCGTCGCGGCCGCAACAACAACAGCAACAATAACAATAACAACCGGTCGCAGTCGGGCGGGCGCGGAGGCGTCGACCAGGCGAACCGCATCGACAGCCGCGCGCGCGGCAATGGCGCGCAGATGATCGAGAAATATCGCAATCTTGCGCGCGACGCCCAGCTTGCCGGCGACCGCGTCCAGACCGACTATTATCTTCAGTTCGCCGACCATTATTTCCGCGTCGTGAGCGACTTCCGTATCCGCCAGGAAGAAAAGGCCGCGGCGAACGGGCAGGAACGCAGCAACGACCGCAGCCGCGAGATCCGCGGCGTCGAGGATTTCGACGGCCATGACGACAGCGGCTTCGAAAACGAGAGCGATGCCGACCGCGGCGACGATCGCGACAATGGCGAACGCGCCGACCGGGATGGCGGCCGCGACAATCGCGACGCGGGTCGGGACGGACGTGAACGCAGCGGGCGCGATCGCGGCGACGACGACAATCGCGGCAATCGCCAGTCGCGCGAGCGTGGCAACCGCCGCGACCGCGATGAGGATCGCGGCAATGCGGTCGAAACCGACGAAGGCGGTGCCGACGAAGCCAGCCCGGTCGAAGCGGCACCCGAGCCGCGCGCCAATCGCCGCGGTCCGCGCCGCGCGCGTCCGGTCGAAAACGACGACGAGGGCAATGGCGGCGGCATCGACACCGCCGTGCTGCCGCCCGCGATCGGCCGTCCGGAAGTGAGCGCCGACGAAAGCGATGCCGATGAAGCTCCGGCTCCCAAGGCGCGCCGTACCCGCCGCACGCTCGCGCCGCGCGGCCCCGGGGTCGAAGCGGCCGAATAAGCTCGCGTTTTCACGCTGGTTTTTGCCACGGACATGACATAGCCTCCCCGCAAGATCGCTTGCGGGGAGGTTTTTTATGCGCGCTTTGGCCATGCTTTGCGTCGCGGCGGCCCTGGTGCCGCTTCCCGCCGCCGGACAGGACCCGACACAGGGCAATGCGCAGGGCGACCTGGCGGTCACCATCTATAATGGCTGTCTCTTATACACATCTCCGAGCCCACGAGACACTGAGCG
>CAUUIU010000276.1:0-4721 GCA_963545025.1 uncultured Sphingopyxis sp.
TGGTCATCTGGACCGGCAGGCAGCGATATTCGGCGTACATCTCGCCGCCGAGCAGCGCGACGGTCTTGCCGAGCAGCGCCTGCGCTTCGGGCGAATCGCCTGCCGCGACGACGGTGCCGCAGCCTTCGTTGCCGATCGCGAGCGCATCGCCGATGCGGCCGCCCATCGCGCGCATGCCGGCGGGCGGGACATCGGCGGTGATCAGCGGCAGCCCATCGCGCGTCGAAGCGCGTGCGGTCGACATGTCGGCCCCGCCGAACAGCAGGCCGAGGTCCGACGGGTTGATCGGCGCTGCGAGCACTTTCACCAGCACCTCATGCGGCTTCGGCGTCGGCATCGGACGGCGTTCGAGCGACACCTCGAGCTGCCCTTCGGGCTTCACGAGCGTTAGCATGGTCAGATTGGTTGCAGGCAGGTCGGTCATCGCGCATCTCCCAGGTTCGGTTTCTTGATGAAACTGATTAGGCGGTGAAGCGGCGGCTGGCAATCACCAACCCTGCCCGTTTCGCACCCAACCTAATCCAAAGTGCAGGCCAGCCTGCCCATTGGGCAGCGCAACCTGTCGGACCGCATGGTTTCCGTAGTCGGATGAATGCGCGATCCATCGTCTCATAGAGGATGACGAAAGGAGACTGAAATGACGCTCGACACAATCTCTCGCCCCAAGGCCCGCGCAGACGAACTGGTGCCATCGCGCTATGCCGTGCAGGTCGGCGATATCGACGTGCTGATCATCAGCGATGGCGTGCTTCCGATCCCGGCCCATGTTCTGGCGCACAATGTCGAACCGAACGTCCTCGACGCGTGGCTGGACGAGCAGTTCCTGCCGCACGAAGTCGCCGAGTGGCCGCTGAACGTCCTCGTCATACGCAGCGGCGATCAGACCATCCTCGTCGATGCGGGGCTTGGCATGGACCCTAACCTCAAGCTGGAAAAGGCCGGGCGCCTGGTACAGCGGCTGGAGGCGGCGGGCATCCCGCTTGCGTCGATCACCGACGTCGTGGTTACCCACATGCATATGGACCATATCGGCGGGCTGACCATCGACGGCACGCACGAACGAATGCGCCCGGACCTGCGCGTGCATGTCGCAGCGGCCGAAGTCGAATTCTGGAAAGCCCCCGACTTCTCGCTTACCGTTATGCCCGATGGCTTCCCCGACGCGCTTCGCCGCACCGCCAAGCGGTTCATAGAGCAGTATAGCAGCCAGATTCAAACCTTTGAGGCCGAAGCCCAGGTGGCGCCCGGCGTTACCGCCCAGCTTACCGGCGGCCACACGCCTGGCCATTCCGTGGTTCGCGTCGCCTCCGGCGGAGAGCGGCTGACCTTCGTCGGCGACGCCATCTTTCAGGTCGGCTTCGATCAGCCCGGCTGGTACAATGGCTTCGAACATGACCCCGAGGAATCCGCGCGGGTCCGCGTCAAGCTGTTGCGCGAATTTGCCGAAACCCGTGAGCCGTTCGTCGCGACTCACCTCCCCTTCCCGTCCATCTATCATGTGGCGGTAGCAGGCGACGCCTTCCGCGCCGTGCCGGCAGTCTGGGACTACTGAACCCGCGGCAGGATCAGATATCGCCGGCGCCACTATCGCGCCGGCGATGCTCCATTGTCGGCACTATTCACTCTGATAGGCAGCAGCGAGTCGGAGCACGTCCTCGGCCAGTTCCTTCCGGCAGATCAGCAGGTCGGGCAGATAGGGATTGGCGCAATTATAGACGAGCGGCGAACCATCGACGCGGCTCACATGCAGGCCTGCCGCCACGGCCACCGCAGCCGGCGCGCAATTGTCCCACTCATACTGTCCGCCGGTGTGAAGGTAGATGTCCGCTTCGCCGCGCACGACCGCCATCGCCTTGGCGCCCGCGGACCCCATGGCCAGCAGTTCGGCACCCATTTTTTCGGCGACATAGACAGCCTCGGCTGCCGGGCGTGTGCGGCTGACCAACATCTTGAGCGGAACGTTTGCCGGTTCGAGCGGCTTCGGCGATCCAGAGGTGAGCGTCAGGCCCAGTCCAGGCAGTGCCACCGCACCGACGGTCGGCACGCCTTCGATCGCGAGGGCCACGTGGACGGCCCAGTCGCTGCGTCCTTCGCTATACTCGCGTGTGCCGTCCAGCGGGTCCACGATCCACGCACGCATGTTGCCGCAGCGCACGACATTGTCCTTTTCTTCCTCCGACAAGATCGCGTCTTCGGGGCGCGCGGCGCGGAGTTCGTGCATCAGCATCGCGTTGGCCCGCGCGTCGCCGGCCTGCCCGAGCGGCTTGCCGACGAACTTGCCTGACGCTTGAAGATCGAGCAGCATCAGGCCGGCAGTCGTTGCGAGCCGTTCCGCAAGTTGTTCGTCGCTTTCCCCCGCAGCCATAACTATCCCAGCAAGCGATCGATGATCAGATCCGCCGCTTCTTCGGGCGTCATCGTCGTCGTGTCGATTCGAATTTCAGGATTCTCGGGTGCCTCATAAGGGCTGTCGATGCCCGTGAAATTCTTGAGCTGTCCGGCGCGCGCCTTTTTGTAGAGGCCCTTCACGTCACGGCGCTCGGCCTCCGCCAACGGCGTATCGATGAAAACCTCGATAAACTCGCCGTCGGGCAACATCGACCGCGCCATTTCGCGCTCGACGCGGAACGGCGAAATGAACGCCGTGATGACGATCAGTCCCGCATCGGTCATCAGCTTCGCCACCTCGCCGACGCGACGGATATTCTCGATGCGGTCGGCTTCGGTAAAGCCGAGGTCGCGGTTGAGCCCGTGGCGGACATTGTCGCCATCGAGCAGGAAGCTGTGGCGGTTCATCCGGTACAGCTTTTTCTCGACAAGATTGGCGATCGTCGACTTGCCCGATCCCGACAGGCCGGTGAACCACAGGAGGGCCGGCTTCTGGTTCTTGAGATTGGCGCGCGCTTCGCGGCTGACATCGGTCGCCTGCCAATGGACGTTCTGCGCGCGGCGCAGGCTGAAATGCAGCATGCCCGCCGCGACCGTTGCATTGGTCAGCTTGTCGATCAGGATAAAGCCGCCGAGCGTGCGGTTGTCGGCATAGGCTTCGAACACGATCGGCTTGTCGGTCGACAGCTCGACGACGCCGATACCGTTCAGTTCGAGCGTCTTCGCCGCCAGATGGTCGAGCGTGTTGACGTTGATCTCATATTTCGGGGCGTGCACCGTCGCCGACACGCTCTGCGTCGCGAGCTTGAGCCAATAGGCGCGGCCGGCGATCATCGCCTCGTCCGCCATCCACACCAAAGTCGCTTCGAACTGGTCCGCCGCCTCGGGCGGCGCGTCGGCCGCGGCGATGACGTCGCCGCGCGAGCAATCGACCTCGTCGGCGAGCGTCAGCGTAACCGACTGCCCCGCGACGGCCTCATCGAGGTCGCCGTCGAGGGTGACGATGCGGTCGACGGTCGTCGTCTTGCCGCTCGGCAGGATGCGCACCGAGTCACCCGGCTTGATCTTTCCGCTCGCAAGCTGGCCCGAGAAGCCCCGGAAATCGAGGTTCGGACGATTGACCCATTGCACCGGAAGGCGGAACGGCTTCGCTTCGTCGGCCGTGCTGCCGACCTCGACGGCTTCGAGATGGTCGATCAGCGCCGGCCCCTTGAACCAGGGGGTGTTGTCCGACAGCGCCGTAATATTGTCGCCCTTGAACCCCGAGATCGGGATCGCCGTAAAGTTGGTAATGCCGATCTCGCTCGCGAAGGCGCGATACGCCAGCGTGATGCGGTCGAAGATCGTCCTGTCGTAACCGACGAGGTCCATCTTGTTCACCGCGAGTACGATATGTTTGATGCCGAGCAGATGCGCTAGAAAGCTATGGCGGCGTGTCTGGGTAAGCACACCCTTGCGCGCATCGATCAGGATGACGGCGAGGTCGGCGGTCGAGGCGCCGGTGACCATGTTGCGCGTATACTGCTCGTGTCCCGGCGTGTCGGCCACGATGAACTTGCGCTTCTCGGTCGTGAAAAAGCGATAGGCGACGTCGATCGTGATCCCCTGCTCGCGCTCGGCGGCGAGGCCGTCGACGAGCAACGCGAAATCGATCTCCTGCCCCTGCGTGCCGACACGCTTGCTGTCGGCTTCGAGCGCCGCGAGCTGATCCTCGAAGATCATCTTGCTGTCATAGAGCAGGCGCCCGATCAGCGTCGATTTGCCGTCGTCGACGCTGCCGCAGGTGATGAAGCGGAGCAGCGACTTCTGCTGATGCTGTTCGAGATAGGCGTCGATATCTTCGGCGATCAGCGCGTCGGTGACGTAAACAGGATCGGTCATCAGAAATACCCCTCCTGCTTTTTCTTCTCCATGCTGGCGTCGCCGCCATCCTTGTCGATGATGCGGCCCTGACGTTCGCTGGTGGTGGTGAGCAGCATTTCTTGGATGACTTCGGACAGCGTTTTCGCTTCGCTTTCGACCGCGCCGGTCAACGGATAGCAACCGAGCGTGCGGAATCGTACCGAACGCTCCACCGGCGTCTCGCCGGGCCGCAAGGGAAAGCGGTCGTCGTCGACCATCAGCAGCAATCCGTCGCGTTCCACCGTCGGGCGCGGCGCGGCGAAATAGAGCGGCACAATCGGGATATTTTCGCGGGCAATATATTGCCAGATGTCGAGCTCGGTCCAGTTCGAGATCGGAAAGACGCGGATGCTCTCCCCCTTCGCCTTGCGGGCATTATAGAGGTTCCACAGCTCGGGCCGCTGCTTCTTGGGGTCCCAGCCGCTGTCTCT
>CAUUIU010000277.1:0-4714 GCA_963545025.1 uncultured Sphingopyxis sp.
AGGCGGCGCGCAGCTGTGGATTGGCCGACGAGATGAAGCTGCGCAGGTTCAGATAGCCGTAGTTGCGGCCGCCCTCGGTGATGATCTTGGCCCCGTAGCGATCCGAAATCGGGTCGAGCTCGTAATTGGCCTTGGTCACGGTGACATCGCGGGTGCCAGCGCCGTCGCTGATCCGGAGGACGCGGCTGATGCCGGGGTCGCTGGGGCCGAGCGCGTTGGTGATGCCCTGTGTGCCTTCGGCAGCAACGATCGCGGCGATCGTGCGCAAATTGCTCGCGTTGGTACCGATCGCGAGGATGCGCGTGCCGCGGTCGATCCCCGCGCCAAAGGCGGGCGCATTTTCATAGGCTTCGGCGATCACGACCTGATTCGCGACCGCGTCATAAATCAGACGGACTCCGAAGCCTGCACTCGATCCGCTGTTGAAGAAGGCGTTCTCCTCGGCGATCGAGGTGATGTAGGTGAAGAAACGGTCCTTGTTCAGCGCCCGCGCCGGCGCGACCAGCGCGTCGATATAGGATTGGACGCTCGCATGGCTCGCCGGATTGACGCTGCCGGCGACGTCGTTCGGGAAAAGATACCATTCGTCGATCACCGCTTTGGCAAAGGCCTGCCGCGGCGCGAGTCCGCAGCCTGACGTCGGGGTGGGTGTCGGGGTCGGCGTGACGGTCACCGGCCCGCCGCCTCCGCCGCTTCCACCGCCGCCACCCCCGCACGATGCCAGCATCAACGCGGCAAGGGTCACCATCCCGACGGACTGCTTCGGTTTCTTCATCACTGCTCCCCGTTCGCGCGTCTTCATGCCGAGCGGCACCGACGGACGATTATCATCAAGCCTGCATCATTCCACGCCGGCGGTGTCGCTATCCTGAACGGCGGCGTCGCCACGCCCCTTGAACCCCTGTGCAATGACATACAGCTCGGGCGATCCCTTGCGGCTGGCAGGGGGCTTGGCGTGTTTGACGCTGGCGAAATTCTGCTTGAGCAGGGTCAGGAGTTCGCGGTCCGCACCGCCCGCGAACACCTTGGCGATAAAGGCGCCGCCAGGCAGAAGAGTCTGCACCGCAAAGTCCGCCGCCGTCTCGGCAAGGCCGATGGTGCGCAGGTGATCGGTCTGCGGATGGCCGACGGTGTTCGCGGCCATGTCCGAAATGACGAGGTCGGGGGCGCTGCCCAGTGCCTCGATCAAAGCGGCGGGCGCGGCATCGTCCATGAAATCCATTTCCAGGATCGCGACGCCTTCGATCGGCTCGCAGGCGAGCAGGTCGATGCCCGCGACGCGGGCGCGCGGATTGGTCTTGCGCACAACCTGCGACCAGCCACCGGGCGTGATGCCCAGATCGACCACGGCGCGCGCTTTTTTGAGCAGGCCGAATTTCTCGTCGAGCTCGATCAGCTTGTACGCGGCGCGCGAGCGATAGCCCTCGGCCTGTGCGCGGCGGACATAGGGATCGTTCAATTGCCGTTGCAGCCAGCGGGTCGATGACACCGACCGCTTGCGCGCGGTCTTGACGCGGACATGCAATCCGCCGCGTCCGTTGCCCCCGCCGCTTTTCTTTCCGCCGCCGGTCATTTGCGAAACTCGCGGCGGGTGACGGGGACGTCGCGACCCTGCATGGCGAGGCAGCGCAAAATGCCCTCGCGGATGCCGCGGTCGGCGACCCCGACGCGGGCGGCCGGCCACAGGTCGATGATGCTCTCGAGGATCGCGCAGCCCGCGACCACCAGATCGGCGCGCTCGCGCCCGATGCAGGCGATTTCGGCGCGCGCGTCGATGCTCGCATCGGCGAGGCGCCGGCTGATGTCGCGCATCGCATCCGAGGGCACGACCAGCCCGTCGACCGCGCGCCGGTCATAGCGTGGCAGGTCGAGGAAGACGCTGGCGAGCGTCGTCACCGTTCCGCTGGTGCCGAGCAGGCGCAGCGGCTGGCCCGCGAAGCGTTCGGCGCGGTCGGCGAAGGCGGCAAAGGCGGTGCGGGTGACCTCGCGCATATGGGCATAGCTCGCCTGCCGCGCGGCGAGGCTGTCCTCGTCGCAGGGCGCATGTTCGGTCAGCGATACGACCCCCCACGGCACGCTGATCCAGTCGTGGATCTTCACGTCATGGTCGGACACGTCGACGTGCATCAGCTCGGTCGAGCCACCACCAATGTCGAAGATCAGCGCCGGACCGTCGCCGGGTTCCATCAGATTGTGACAGCCGAGCACCGCGAGTCGCGCTTCTTCGGCGGCGGTGATGATGTCGAGCGCGATGCCCGTCTCGCGCTTGACGCGATCGGCGAGTTCGGTGCCGTTCGACGCGCGGCGGCACGCCTCGGTCGCGACCGCGCGCGACAAGGTGACATGGCGCCGGCGCAGCTTATCGGCGCAGATCGACAGCGCCGCGACGGTACGATCCATCGCGGCGTCGCTAATGCGTCCGGTGTGGTGCAGCCCTTCGCCCAAGCGGACGATCCTCGAAAATGCGTCGATTACGACCAGTTCGCCGTCCTGCGGGCGCGCGATCAGCAGGCGGCAATTGTTGGTGCCGAGGTCGATCGCGGCATAGCTTCGCGGTCGTACGAAATGCGCGGGACGCGCGGCGGGTTCCGCTTTGTTCCGCCCTTTCGCCGCCGGCCCCGTTTTCGAACCTGGCCGCGGCGGTCGCCCTGATGGCGCTGCCATTTGCCGCATGGCTAGTATTACCTGTCTCTCTCACGCATCCGCCAATTGCGGATGTGCACTTGAGCAGGAACCTAGGCTTTGGCGGCCTTTTAGGCAACCCCGTCGGCCGGGGCGCGCCGAGGCAAAAGAAAACCCCGCCCGGCTTGGAGCCGGACGGGGCGAAGGAAACAGGAACTTATTGGAGCTCGGGGCAGGCCTTAGCGGCAGCCGTCATTGCCCTTGTCGATCGCGCGGCCGGCGAGGGCGCCGACAGCGCCGCCGATGATCGTGCCGACCGTCCGGTCGCCGCGACCGGCGATTTCATGGCCGGCAAGGCCGCCCGCGATCGCACCGATCACGGTGCCGCCCGTGCCATTGTCGCACTGGCGATAGTTGCGGCGATCGTTGTTGCGATAATAACGACGGTCATTGCGGTAATCGCGGCGGTTGTCCCGGCGATAGTCGCCGCGGCGGTCATAGCGACGGTCGTCGCGATCATAGCCGACATTATAGCTCGAATAGCCGTCGCGGTCGTAATAGCCATTCTGTGCCGCGGCGGGCGTTGCCAGGCCCAGCGTCGCGGTCGACATCAGGGCGGCGATGGAGAGGGTCACCATCTTTTTCATCGTCATTCTCCTTCTTTCGTCGGTCGGCCCGGGATTGGGCAGTGGTTCGATGACCCCTTATGGGTGATTCGCATTGAGCCGAGCCTGAACATCATTGTTGGCTGGCGTTCAGCTTCGCGCTTGCGCCGCGCCCCGAACCCGCCCTATCGCCGCGCCGATGCGCCGCCCGCTTGCCGCTCTGCTGATTTTTCTGGCCATCGGCCCGCTTCCGGGGTCGCAGCATATTCCGGTGCGCCCGGTCGGTGCCGAAACGGCGTCGGCGCGGCCGCTGCTTTTTCCGGCCGGCAAGACGGGAATGATGCGCTTTGTCCGCGGCTGGCGTCTCGTCAGTCCACACCACGACTTTGGCGGCTTTTCTGCACTCGCGCGGCTCGGTCCCGGCACGTTCCGGATGGTCGGCGACAATGGCCAGTGGGTGCGGCTGACGCTGAGGGAGGACGGCGGCTTGTCTGGTCTGCACATGGGCCCGACCCCGACACCTGCCGGAAAGTCGCGCCGCAAGTCTCAAAATGACGTCGAGGCGATGGCGGTCGATCCGGCGAGCGGCAAGACATGGCTCGCGCTTGAGGGGATCAACCAGATCTGGCGTCTCGATCCTGCTCTGGCCCGCATCGAATCGCGGGCGCGGCTCCCCGAACCGCGCTGGCCGGCCAACCGTGGCCCCGAGGCGATGGCGCGGCTGTCCGACGGCCGCACGATCATATTTTCGGAAGACGCCGACGACGATCCGCGCGGCCGCGAGGGCCTCGTCTATGCGGGCGACCCCGCAGTTCCGGAAACCGCCGCCTTTCGTTTCTATTATGATTCGGGCGGGAAGGGGCAGATAAGCGACGCCGCGGCGCTGCCAGACGGGCGTATCCTTCTCATCCATCGCCGCGTGGGGTTCGACCCCGTTTTTACGACGACCGTCGCGCTCGTCGATCCGGCCGACATTCGCGAAGGTGGCGTGGTGACATCGCGCGCCATCGGCCGCGTACCGGACGCGCTCGCTGAAAATTATGAAGGCGCCGCTATCGGCGTCGAAGCGGGCCGCACCTATCTGTGGCTCGTCTCGGATGATAATTTCAACAGTTGGCAGCGCCACCTGCTCGTCCAGTTCGAACTTGTCGGCCTGCCGCCCAAAAAGGCACCGGACAGCAAAAAGGCCGCGCGGTAACCCGGCGGCCTGATGGCTTTAAGCGATTTGAAAGCGCTTAGGCGGCCTTTTCGGCCAGCTTCTTCGCGACTTCCTTCTTCAGCTTACGGGCCGAAGCCGACAGCTGGTCGTCGCCGGCCTTGAGCAGCCAGTTGTCGAGGCCGCCATTATGCTCGACGGTGCGCAGGCCATGCGTCGAAACGCGCAGCTTGTAACCCTGGCCGAGTGCGTCCGACAGCAAGGTCACATTCTGCAGGTTGGGCAGGAAGGTGCGCTTGGTCTTGTTGTTGGCGTGGCTGACATTGTTGCC
>CAUUIU010000278.1:0-4694 GCA_963545025.1 uncultured Sphingopyxis sp.
CTCACCGAGCGCCTGAATCACAGCCGTCACACCAAATCAATGGGTCCTGACCCTAAGGTGCCTGTATTCGTTTGAAAGACAAGAGATGGGGGCCTTTGTGAACGAAACGGCAATCGACAGCTTTGAAGCAAAGCTTGAACGGCTTCATGCGCAGCAAATGCAGGTGTTGCAAAATTCCTCCCCGGACGACTGGCATCGATACGCGTTCCATCACAATTGGGACGATCGGCTGGACGGGTTGTTCTGGATCGTAAGCCAGCCGGAATGCGACAGGTCGACGGCGCTCCTCATCTTCTGGAAAGGCGAGCCTACAGGCTACGACTATGAAGATGACGAAGAAGAAATGGGCGATGACATTTATGCCGTCGCGCCGATGCTGAAGTATATCTCCGAGCGTTTCAACACGACCGGATACCGCCGTGCGGAAATCGCTTACGACTTTCTGGAAGCCGCCGGATATGACGCCGGGTCGGAATATGCTGCGATGATCGAAGCCGGGAGGCTGCGCGACTTCGAGGCGCTTGCCGAACGCCAAAGGGATTTGCCGAACGCCCGCGTCAAACTTCATCCCGATATGAAGGTTTTGAGAGTCTCCGGGCGAAAGGTCGGAGGATATGACGACGAGAGCGATTTCTTTGATCGGCTCCCCGAAGATTTGCCAGAGGATCTGGATGACGACCGCGCCGACGAAGCCGCTATCGTCGCCGCAAGCCTTCCGGCTCACAATTCGGGCGCGGACAGGCGGCTAAGCGACATGGATGACGCATCGGACGTCGCCGCATCCGCTCGTGTCCGGGCGATACGCCATCAGGATGGCGGCAATATCGAAGAGGCTGACGGCGCGGAGAGTGCGACCGGTTTCTCCGCCTTGCTCAAGCGGTTCTTCGGCCGCTAAGCGTCGCCGCATCCACCGAATGAAGAGCGGCTTTCGGTGATGGTCTGAGACGTCCCGGCCGTCGGTTCCGGTCGTCGGCCGCCACGCCCACTAGAGCATATATTTCATCTTGATCGACTGGCGTATGTCGCCGGTCACCACGAAGCTTGCCGACTTGAAGCTCGGCGCGCCGACGGTGATCGTGGGGTTGCGTGAGAAGCCGAAGCCCTCCTTGGGCAGGAACAGCGCAAGATCCATCTTGTTGTTGCTGTTCTCGTCATGGACGACCGCGATCGCATAGGTGCCTGCTGCAGGCGCATGGATCGTGAAATTGCCCGCATCGGCGGTCTTCACCGCCATGCGCACCGACGCCTTGTCCTTGCTGCAATCGGGAAAGGCCTTGGCGTTGGTGGTAAGGCAGACGAGCAGCTGCCCCTTCGTGTTGCGCAGTCCCGTGACCCTGACCTCAACCGTCGGCGGCGCGCTCGCGGCGGTCAGCAGCAGGGGCAAAAGTGCCAAGCCCGATATCCGTGCCGCACGCCTTGTCCCAGAAACGGAAATAGAGTCCATAATTCCCCCGGTAGGCGGCATGATGCGCCTGATGATGCGTCGCGGTTATCAGCCAGCGCCCGGCCGGTCCATGGACCAGCGCGCGCGGGAACATCTCCCATCCCATATGATTGCCCACCCCCATGATCGTCATGATCGTGAGCACCGCCCCCAGTATCGCGACATGGATCGGGATCAGGAAGACCAGCGCGGGGATGACGATGGCGCCGGTGATCGCCTCGACGGGATGAAAGCTCATCGCCGCCCAGGCGGTCGGCGGGCGGCTCTGGTGGTGGACGGCGTGGGCGATGCGAAACGGCGCCGGCCGGTGCATCCAGCGATGCGTCCAGTAAAACCATGTGTCGTGGATGAGCAGGTAAGCGAAGAGACTGACGGGCAGATACCAGAGCGGAAAGGCGTCGATGTCGGTATAGATGCGCGTCCAGCCGCGCTCCCGCCAGCCCCAGGCGACGATGCCTGCGGGCACGCCATAGATGGCAGCGCTCGCCAGGCTCCAGCCGATCTCGCGCCGCATCTGCGGCTCGAGCCCGCGATAGAGGCCGGGATGTTTGAGCCGCGTCGCCAGTGCGAAACCGCCGCTGCTGATCAGGTAACGGACCCCGACGATCAGCGTCATCGCGAGCGCGGAGAAAAGGATCGCCCAGCCGGTCATGGCGCAAGGCTAGTCGCTTGGCGCGGTGTTGCAATGGCTTTGCGCCCGCGCGCCGGGACGGCTAGGGCGGGGAGATGGCCCGGCAAAGCACCGAGAAATGCGACATTGCGATCGTTGGCGGCGGGCTTGCCGGCGGGCTCGCCGCGCTGGCGCTGGCCGCAAAGCGGCCCGACCTCGATGTGCGGCTGATCGAGCCGGGTCCGATTGGCGGCAATCATATCTGGTCCTTTTTCGACAGCGACATCGCCAGGAAAGATCGCTGGCTACTCGCGCCGCTCGTCCGCCATCACTGGCCGCGCTACGATGTCCGCTTCCCGGAGCATGGCCGGACGCTGCGCATGGGCTACAAGAGCATCACCGGCGAGGCGCTCGCCGAGGCGGTCGCGGCGGCACTGCCCGAGGGGCATGTCATCGCCGACAAGGCCAAGCATGTCGCGCCCGACCATCTGCTGCTGTCGCGCGGCGGGCGGCTGTCGGCAAAGCATGTCATCGACGCGCGCGGGGCGAGCAAATTCCCGACGCTCGACTGCGGTTGGCAGAAATTCGTCGGTCAGGCGCTGACCGTGACGGGCGGTCACGGCATCGAACAGCCGGTCGTGATGGACGCCACCGTCGAGCAACTGGGCGGTTATCGCTTCGTTTATCTGCTCCCCTTCGACGCCGAGACTATATTCGTCGAAGACACTTATTACAGCGACGACGCCGACCTCGACGTACCGGTCGTCCGCGAACGAATCGCGGCCTATGCGACGGCGCGGGACTGGGACGTCGCGGCGACGACGCGCGAGGAAACGGGCGTGCTTCCGGTGGTGATCGCGGGCGATTTCGACCGATTGTGGCCGGCGTCCGACGGCACGGCGCGGATCGGTGCGCGCGCCGGGGCTTTTCACGCGACGACCGGCTATTCGTTGCCCGACACGGTGCGCACGGCAGCCGCGCTGCCCGCGCTGGTCAGCAGCCCCGACCTCCCCGAACGGCTCCGAGCCCGCGCGTCCACGGCGTGGCGGCGGCAGCGCTTCTATCGCATGCTCGGCGCGATGCTGTTCCGCGCCGCCGAAGCGGGCGAACGCTACCGCATCTTCCAGCGCTTCTACCGCCTGTCGCCGGGCCTGATCGCACGCTTCTATGCCGGGCGTTCCCTGGCGACCGACAAGCTGCGCATCCTTTCGGGCAAGCCGCCGGTTCCGGTCGGCCGCGCGCTCGCCGCGCTGCGGCGCTTCGACTGGAAATGAGCCGCCGCGCCATCGTTATCGGCGCCGGTTTCGGCGGCCTTGCGCTGGCGATCCGGCTTCAGTCGGCGGGCGTGGAAACGACGATCGTCGAGGCACGCGACCAGCCCGGCGGACGCGCTTATCACTGGCGGCGCGACGGCTTCACCTTCGACGCCGGCCCGACGGTCATCACCGACCCGCCGTGCCTGCACGAACTATGGGCGCTCAGCGGACAGGAGATGGACGCCGACGTCGACCTGATGCCCGTGATGCCTTTCTATCGCCTCAACTGGCCCGACGGGACGAACTTCGATTATTCGAACGACGAGGCCGCGCTGCGGGCCGAAATAGCAAAGCTCCACCCCGCCGACGTCGAGGGTTATGACCGCTTTCTCGAATATTCGAAGGGCGTCTACGAGCAGGGCTATGTGAAGCTCGGCGCCGTCGCCTTCCTCGATTTCGCGTCGATGATCAAAGCCGCGCCGGCGCTCATGAAATATCAGGCGTGGCGCAGCGTCTATTCGATCGTGTCGTCCTATGTGCAGGACGAACGGCTACGGCAGGCCTTGTCATTCCATACCCTGCTTGTCGGCGGCAATCCGATGACGACGAGCGCGATCTACGCCCTGATCCACACGATCGAGAAGGAGGGCGGCGTCTGGTTCGCGCGCGGCGGCACCAATGCGCTGGTGAGCGGCATGGTGCGGCTGTTCGAACGACTGGGCGGGACGCTACGGCTTGGCGATCCGGTGGCGAAGATCGAGACAGCGGGCGACCGCGTCACGGGCGTGACGACGCGAAGCGGTTGGCGCGCCGACGCCGATATGGTCGCGTGTAACGGCGACCTGATGCAGAGCTACAAAGCGCTGCTCGCGGACCATCCGCGCGGAGCCAAGGTCGCAAAAAGCCTCGCGCGCAAACGCTGGTCGCCTTCGCTCTTCGTCGTCCATTTTGGTGTGAAGGGCAATTATCCCGACATCGCGCACCACAGCATCCTCTTCGGCCCGCGCTACAAGGGGCTGCTCGACGACATCTACGGCGGCGTCGTGCCCGACGATTTCTCGCTCTACCTCCACCATCCGAGCATCACCGACCCCGGCATGGCGCCGCCGGATCATTCGACCTTCTATGCCCTCGCGCCCGTCGCGCATCTCGGCAAGGCGCAGGCCGACTGGGACGGCGATTTCGGGACGCAATTCGCCGACGCGATCCTCGAAGAGGTCGAACGCCGCGTCGCTCCCGGCCTTCGCGCCAATCTCGTCACGCGCTTCCATTACACCCCCGCCGATTTCGGCCGCGACCTGTCGGCGCATCTCGGCAGCGCCTTCAGCCTCGAACCCGTGTCTGTCTCTTATACACAACTCCGCGCCCACGAGACACTGAGCGA
>CAUUIU010000279.1:0-4639 GCA_963545025.1 uncultured Sphingopyxis sp.
TCTACACTTCTAGCTTCGTCGGCAGCGTCAGATGTGTATAAGAGACAGCGTATCCACCGCTCGAACCTGGTCGGCATGGGCGTGCTGCCGCTGCAGTTCCTTGACGGCCAGAGCCGCGAGACGCTGGGCCTGACCGGCGACGACCAGTTCACCATCACCGGCGTCGCGGACCTCAAGCCGCGCCAGACGGTCACGGTGAACGTTACGCGCACCGACGGTTCGACCTTCAGCTTCGACACGCTCTGCCGCATCGATACGGCGAACGAGGTCGAATATTATATGAACGGCGGCATCCTGCACTATGTGCTGCGCAAGCTTGCGGCCTGACGCCGCACACAGCTGATGCTATGAGCGCCCGCCCCTTGCCGGGGCGGGCGTTTTCATTTGGAGAGCAACCTCATGAGCGTGGACGTCGTCATCATCGAGATCGTTGGCTGGGCGGCCGCCGCGCTGATCCTCGCCGCCTATATCCTGCTCTCGCTCGGTAAGCTCGAGGGGCGCAGCTACACCTATCAGTGGATGAACGTGATCGGCGCCGGCGGCTTTGTCATCAACTCGGGCTATAATGGCGCGATCCCGTCGGCCGCGCTCAATATCGTCTGGGCCGCGATGGGCCTCTTCACTTTATGGAGCGTCGCCCGCGCCCGCAAAAGCACCCGCGAAAGCGCCTGATCCACGGGCGGGCTTACGCGCCGATCTTCGGCAGTCCGTCCATGATCGCGGTCAGAGCCAGCGCATTTTCGCGCTCCATCGCGCTGTGCCCGGCATTGGTGACGACATAGGTCGCGGGCTCGGCGCCCGCACCGCGCAGCGCCTCGACCAGCCGCGACGCCTGCGTGAGCGGGCACACCTGATCGAACCGGCCGTGGACGATATGCACCGGGATCGACGCGAGCACGTCGGCGTTGCCGAGCAGATGGCCGGGCGCGATGAACAGCTCGTTCGCGAAATAATGCGCCTCGATCTGCGCAAAGCAGAGCGCGAAGTCGGCCTCGCCGAATTTCCCCGTCGCGCCCGATTCGGGGATCATGTTCGAAATCACCCCTTCCCACAAAGACCAGGTCAACGCCGCATGAAGCTGCCGCTCGCGCTCGGGATCGTTCGCCGGCATCATGTCGAAAATCGCCTTGTACGACGCCATGACATTGCCGCGCTCGGCCGGCGTCAGCACCGACAGCAGCGCCGCCCATTCGTCGGGATAATGGATATAGGCTCCCGGTGCTGTCAGCGCATAGGGCGCTTCCTCGAAAGTCGCGGCATTGCCCTGATACAGATATTCGAGATCTTCGGGCGCGCCGAGAAAGATACCGCGCAGGATCAGGCTTGCACAATGCTGCGGGAAGGCGATCGCATAGGCCATGGCGAGCGTGCTGCCCCAACTCCCACCGAACACATGCATCCGCCCTTCGATCCTGAGAGCATCGCGCAGCTTGTTGATGTCGCCGACCAGGTCGGCCGTCGTGTTTTTGCGCAGCGCCACCGCAGGACCGGCCGAGGCCACCGTCGGTTCGCTCTTGCCGCAGCCGCGCTGGTCGAACAGAATCACCCGGTATCGCGCCGGATCGAAGAAGCGCGCCATGTCGGGCGCACAGGCCCCGCCCGGTCCGCCGTGGAGGAACATCACCGGCTCGCCCGCCGGATTGCCATATTCCTCCCAATAAAGGCGATGATCCGGGTCGCTGTCGACCCGAAGGAGCCCGCTGTTCAGCGGCTTAGCAGAAGGATAGACCCACGCGTCGCCGATCTTGCTCGATGCCTGCAGCCGCGAAAAATCCATCGTCATTTCCCTTCGATCGCCAGCAGTTCGACCGTGAAGAGCAAGGTCGCGCCGCCGGGGATTGGTCCCCGCCCCTCCGCGCCATAGGCCAGCATATAGGGGATGGCGAACTCGACCTTGTCGCCGACACCCATATATTGGACGCCTTCGGTCCAACCCTTGATCACGCGATTGAGCGGAAAGGTCGCGGGCTCGCCACGTTTTACCGAACTGTCGAACTCGGCTCCGTCGGTGAAGGTCCCGACATAATGCACCGTTACGCTGTCCGTCGCCCCCGGGCGCGCGCCGCTGCCGTCGCCCGCAACGCGGCGCCAGCGCAATCCACTCGGCATCACATACCATCCCTTGTCGCCGCTCCGTTCGACGAGCGCCGATATCTGTCGATTGAGCCAGGCGGTGCCCTGCGGCTGCGCCAGCTCGGCCGGCTGCGCGGCTGCAGGCACTGCAAAGGTTAGGGTAGCGGCAGCGGCAAGCGACGGCAGCAGCCGCGATACGACGATGGACATGATCTCTCCCGGAAAAAAGCTTGCCGCATAGACGCATTTGCGGCGGCAAGCGCAATCCCCGTTGTGGAGGGGCGAGAGAAACAGTGATCGGGGAGAGCCTCACGGCTGGCAGAAACAAATCGGGGCGGCCCTGTATCAGGTACCGCCCCAGTTAGTGGATCCGTCGGGAGAGGGAGAGGACGGATCGGAGATTGGTGTCTTAGGCTTGGGAGATTAGTTCGACGCCATCTTGGCGCCGGTGTCGGCTTCGGCAACGCCGGCCAGCTTCAGCGCAGCGCGGAACTGCTTGGCGGCGGCGCGTTCGTTGCCCGCTTCGCACAGCTTCTTGCCGGTCGAGACAAAGCGCTTGGCGCTGTTCTGCTTGGCGCCTTCGACGCCGGTGGCGGCGACATGGGCCTGTTCGGCAAGACCGGCGCAGCGATAGTCGCTGCCCGACTGGGCGTACGCCGGCGAAGCCGAAGCCATCAGGCCGGTGAAAGCGAGGGCCGAAGCTGCGACGATCGCGAAGGCCGAGGGAAAGCGGCGGAAAGAGGAGATCTGATAGGCCATGGGAGAGGTTCCTTTCGTTTCGTTGTGCAACCTTTTTAGTCGCGGTTGCGCACATAGATAATCCTCTATAATCTGCAAGTGCTTTGAAGCAGGATTTAACAATCCCTCATGGGGCGCTCGACGGGATCGAAGCCTTCCTCCGCGTCGCGGAGCGGCGCAGCTTTTCAGCCGCCGCCGCCGACCTCGGCGTCTCCCCTTCGGCGATCAGCCAGACGGTAAAAGCCCTGGAGGCGCGCGTCGGGGCCCCGTTGTTCATGCGCACGACGCGCAGCGTCGGCCTCACCCAAGCGGGCGAGATGTTCCTCGAACGCGCGGCGCCGGCCTATACCGGGCTCGCCGATGCCTATGAGGCGGCGCGCAACCTCGGTAACCGGCCCGCCGGACGCCTTCGCATCAATCTGATGCGCGGCGCGGTCCAGCCCTTGTTCGAGCCGATCATCGCGGGCTTCTGCGAGACCTATCCCGATATCGAACTCGAAATTTATGCGGACGACGCGCTGTCCGACCTCAGTGCCGGGGGTTTCGACGCAGGGGTGCGCATGGGCGAATCGCTCGATGCCGATGTGATCGCGGTGCGCCTTACCGGCCCGTTCCGCTTCGTCGTCGCCGCGGCGCCCGGCTATCTCGACAAGCATGGACGTCCTGAAACACCCGAAGATCTGCGCAATCATCGCTGCATCCGCTTTCGCCTCGCGACCGGGGCGCTGATGCCCTGGACCTTCGAAAAGGGGAACCGCGAGTTCGATATCAGCGTGTCCGGGCCGGTGATCGTCAACGACTGGCTTGCGGCGCTGGTCGCCATTCGCACGGGCGTCGCGATGGGTATGATGGCCGAACCGATGGCCAAGTCGATGGTCGAAGCGGGCGAACTCGAACTGGTGCTGACCGACCATGCCGCGGCGACATCGGGCCTCTTCCTCTATTACCCCGGTCGCAAGCAGGTGATGCCCAAGCTACGCGCCTTCATCGATTATGTGCGCGAATATCTCCCCGACGAAATCGCGGGCTGATCGGGAGAATGATGTTCGGCCGGGCGCGCAAACTATTCCCTTTGTCGGGTGCAGAAAAAATGCACTGGTGCAGACTGAGGTTTCGGGGCAGCAGGTTCTCAACTAAAACAGTTTGGATGATTCCATGATCGATCTGGCGGCTATCGATTTTTCCGCACTCCTGCCTTTTGTCCTGATCGGTTTCGCCGCCCAGCTCGTCGATGGTGCGCTCGGCATGGCCTTTGGCGTCATCTGCAACACCCTGCTCGTTGCTGTGCTCGGAGTCCCGCCGGCAACGGCATCCGCGCGCATCCATGTCGTCGAGATATTCACGACCGGCGCTTCGGGGCTCAGCCATCTGTTCCACCGCAACATCGACTGGCCGCTTTTCTGGCGCCTGCTGATCCCCGGTGTGATCGGCGGCGTGCTCGGCGCCTATGTGTTGACGTCGCTCCACGCCGATGTCGTGAAGCCGTTCGTTCTAGGCTATCTTGTGCTCATCGGTGTGTGGCTGTTGATCCGCGGCCTCCTCTATCCGCCCAAGGTCGCCAAGCCGAAGGTCGTCGCGCCTCTGGCCGTGGTTGGCGGCTTTCTCGATGCTGCGGGCGGCGGCGGCTGGGGACCGGTCGTCACGTCGAACCTGCTCGTTCAGGGCGGCGAACCCCGTAAGGTCGTGGGGACAGTCAACAGCGTCGAATTCTTCCTCGCGGTATCGGTGTCGATCGCCTTCATTTGGAATCTCGGCTTTTCCGAAATCCTCGGCCCGACGCCTGTCTCTTATACACATCTGACGCTGCCGACGAAGCTAGAAGTGTAGA
>CAUUIU010000280.1:0-4571 GCA_963545025.1 uncultured Sphingopyxis sp.
GCACCTGAAGCTGGTGCGTCTACCAATTCCGCCATCTGGGCACGGGGTAGGAGCGGGCGCTTAGCGGCGGCGCCGTCCGCTTGTCAACCGCGGTCGAACCGCGGCGGCATTTTTTATCGCCGCGGCGCGGTTTCGCGTTGCCGGACCGCCCTCGCCCCTTGCCCCTGCGGACGCTTCGCGGCATGGGGATCGCGTGTGGCGCGGCTGGCGCCGGGACAGAATCACCGACAGGCGAAGCGATGCAGACTCTCGATGGACAATTGATCACGGTGCTGGGCGGCGGCGGTTTCGTCGGCCGCTATGTCGTTCAACGGCTGCTGGCACGCGGCGCACGGGTGCGCGTCGCCGAACGCGAACCGCGCAAGGCGACCTTCCTGAAGCCGCTCGGCGGCCTCGGCCAGACGCAGTTCGCCGCCGCCGACGTCCGCGACCCCGCCAGTGTCGCGCGTGCGATTGCGGGCAGCGATGCGGTGATCAACCTCGTCGGCAGCTTTTCCGACATGCAGGCGGTGCAGGCATCGGGCGCCGGCCATGTCGCCGCCGCGGCGAAGGCTGCGGGTGTCCGGACCCTCGTTCATGTGTCGGCAATCGGCGCCGACCGGGACAGCCCCTCGGCCTATGGCCGCAGCAAGGGTGATGGCGAAGCCGCGGTGCGCGCCGCCTTTCCGACCGCCGCGATCGTCCGCCCGTCGATCGTCTTCGGGCGCGAGGATAATTTCATCAACCGCTTCGCGACGATGATCCGCTTCCTGCCGGTCCTTCCGGTGCTGGCGCCGCAGACGAAGTTCCAGCCTGTCTATGTCGGCGACGTCGCCGATGCGGTGGTCGCGGCGCTCGCCGACAATGCCGCGGGCAAGGCTTTCGAACTCGGCGGCCCGCAAGTCCTGACGATGGCCGAACTCCAGCGCTGGATCGCCGACGCGACGAACCACAAGCGCCTGTTCGTCGAGCTTCCCGACATCGTCTCGGGCGCGCTGGCATCGGGACTCGGCTGGGCGCCGGGTGCGCCGATCACCAAGGACCAGTGGCTGATGCTCCAGCGCGACAATGTAGTCGCAAATGGCGCCGCGGGTCTCGCCGATCTTGGCGTCACTCCCACCTCGCTGGTGGCGGTCGCCGACGGCTGGCTGGTTCAGTATCGCCGCAACGGACGCTTTGCGAAGGTCGCCTCGAACTGATGAGCATCTGGCTGACGGCAATCATCCTCGGCATCGTCGAGGGTCTGACCGAGTTCCTCCCCGTTTCGTCGACCGGGCATCTCATCCTCGCGACCGAGCTGTTGGGCTATGACGCCTCGCGCTGGGCAATCTTCAACATCGCGATCCAGCCAGGCGCGATCCTCGCGATCGTCGTGCTGTACCGGAAACTCTTCTGGGACATGTTCACCGGCTTTTTCCGGCGCGATCCGGTCGCGATCGCCTTTGTCCGCAACCTGCTGCTCGCCTTTTTCCCCGCGGTCATCCTCGGCCTCGCCTTCGGTGACTATATCGAGCTGCTGCTCGAAAATGCCGTCGTCGTCGCCTGGGCGCTGATCATCGGCGGCTTTGCGATCCTGCTCGTCGAACGCTTCGCCAAGACGAAAGACGTCGGCGGCGTCGCGAATGTGTCGGCGCGGCAATCGATCCTTGTCGGCCTCGTCCAGTGTATCGCGATGATTCCGGGCGTCAGCCGATCGGGCGCGACGATCCTCGGCGCGATGTCGTTCGGCGTCGACCGCAAGACCGCCGCCGAGTTCAGCTTCTTCCTCGCCCTCCCGACGCTGACCGGCGCGACAGCCCTCCAGCTCTTCAAGCATCGCGATGCGATCACGACAAACGACCTCGGCCTGATCGCGGTTGGAGCCTTTGTGTCCTTCATCGTCGCCTGGGCCGTGATCAAGGCCTTCCTCGCAGTGGTCACCCGCTATGGCTTTGCTCCCTTTGCCTGGTATCGAATCATCGTCGGCATCGCCGCGCTGATCTGGCTGGGCATGCGATAGGGCCGAAACGGCCTTAAATGACGAAAGATAATTGCGCGATCCGGTTTTGATGCAATTTCTGCTCGTATTTAGGTAAGCCTTACTGACCTAACTCGCATTTCCTTCGTGACACGCCTGCTTGGGCCATGCACTGCCCCTTCAACGAAGGGGAAACTGCATGGCCACCGACCGCATGCTCCGGTTTGTCGAGCGTGAACAATCCTATCCTGACAAGCGCTCGGCGGAAGAGCGCGCACGCGATTTCCGCGAGATCGCCGAACGCTATTCGGAGCCCGACGCCGATGCGCAGGCGGCGCGCTGTTCGCAGTGCGGTGTGCCCTATTGCTCGGTGCATTGCCCGCTGCACAACCATATCCCCGAATGGCTGCGCCTGACCGCAGAAGGCCGGCTGCGCGAAGCCTATGAGCTGAGCAACGCGACCTCGACAATGCCCGAGATCTGCGGCCGCATCTGCCCGCAGGATCGCCTGTGCGAGGGCAATTGCGTCATCGAATTTTCGGGCCATGGCGCGGTGACGATCGGCAGCGTCGAAAAATATATTACCGACACCGCCTGGGCTGAGGGCTGGGTCGAACCCGTCGATGTCGGTAAGGCGACCGGCCAGTCGGTCGGCATCGTCGGCGCCGGTCCCGCGGGACTGACCGCCGCCGAATATATGCGCGTGCTGGGGCATGAAGTGCATGTTTACGACCGCCACGACCGCGCGGGCGGGCTGCTCACTTATGGCATCCCGGGCTTCAAGCTGGAGAAGGACGTCGTGATGCGCCGCATCGCGCGGCTTCAGGAAAGCGGCATCCACTTCCACCTCGGCTTTGAGGTCGGCCGCGATGCGACGCTCGACCAGCTTCGGCAAAAGCACGACGCGCTGCTGATCGCGACCGGCGTCTACAAGGCACGCGAGATCAATGTGCCCGGAAACGAAGCCACCGGCGTCGTCGCCGCGCTCGACTATCTGATCGCTTCGAACCGCAAGGGCTTCGGTGACACCGTCGTCGAGTTCGAGGACGGCCGCCTCGACGCGCGCGGCAAGCATGTCGTCGTCATCGGCGGCGGCGATACCGCGATGGACTGCGTTCGCACCGCGGTGCGCCAGGGCGCCAAATCGGTCAAATGCCTCTATCGCCGCGACCGCGAGAATATGCCGGGATCGCAGCGCGAGGTCGCCAATGCCGAGGAGGAAGGCGTCGAATTCGTCTGGCTGTCGGCTCCCGAAAGCTTCACCGCCGACAAGAGCGTCAAGCAAGTCGCGGTCGCGGGCATGCGTCTTGGCGCCCCCGACGCCAGCGGCCGCCGCAGCCCCGAAGCCGACCCGGGCCGCAAGTTCGACCTGCCCGCCGACATGGTGATCAAGGCGCTGGGCTTCGACCCCGAGGAACTGCCGCACCTCTTTGGTTCGCCCGATCTCAGCGTCACGCGCTGGGGCACGCTGCGCGTCGATCACCAGACGATGATGACCAGCCTCCCCGGCGTCTTTGCGGCGGGCGACATCGTACGCGGCGCCAGCCTCGTCGTCTGGGGCATCCGCGACGGCCGCGACGTCAGCGAACAGATGTCGAAATGGTTGAAAGTGAAGGCCGAAAGCGAAATGAAGGCTGCATGACCAACAGGGGAAGGACCATGCAAATGTCGACGTTCAAATCCATATTGCTCGCCGGTGCCGTTGCGATCGCGCCTGCGCAGGCTTTTGCCGCGCCCAAGGAAGCGCCGCTGGCCGAAGTCGTCGCGCCGGCAGACGGTCAGGAAGAGTATAGCAGCGAAGCCGCGATGGCCGACGCCAAGGCCAAGATGCAGAAGGAAATCGACGAGGCGATCAAGCTGATCGAAAAGATCTTCGGCGTCGACCAGCTGCCGGCCGTTCCGCCTGCCCAGCTCGCGCTCGCGCAGCAGACGACGACGGCGCTGGTGCCGCCGGGCAGCCTCGCGAAGATGCTCGACAATATGTATGGCAAGCTTTTCAAGGGCATCATGGGCGAAATGGGCGGCATGTCCGATATGATGCTGTCGATCAAGACCGGCGTCGACAGCGAACAGATCGCCGCGCTCGACGACAAGAGCAAGACCGCTGCCGCAGATCTGCTCGACCCCTTTCGCAAGCAGCGCGAAGAGCAGGTGATGAATGTCGTCAAGCCGCTGATCACCGAAGTTTTGGGCGATATCGAAGGTCCGATGCGCAACGGCATGGCCTATGCCTATGCCCGCAAGTTCAGCGCACCGCAGCTCGGCGAAATGAACGCCTTTTTCGCGACCCCGACGGGCAAGGCCTATACCTCCGAATGGATGGCGCTGCAGGCCGATCCCGAAGTGATGCTGGCGATGGTCAAGGCAGTGCCGCCGCTGATCACCAAATATATGGACCGCGCCCCCGCGATCGAAAAGGACATGAAGGAACTGCCCAAGGAAAAGCAGCTCGCCGATCTCAGCGATGCCGAACTGTCGAAGCTCGCCAAGCTGATGAAGGTCGACGTCAAGCTGCTGAAGGAACAGCGCGACCTGTGGAAGACCGACGCGGTCGAAACCACGGATGCGATGGTCGGCGAACCCGGCGACTGTCTCTTATACACATCTCCGAGCCCACGAGACACTGAGCGATCTC
>CAUUIU010000281.1:0-4549 GCA_963545025.1 uncultured Sphingopyxis sp.
GCAGCGTCAGATGTGTATAAGAGACAGCAACGGACCATGGCACCGTGACCTTCCCGAAGGACGCGCGCGGGGCTGACTGGCCGGGCGATGCGCTGGTGACCTTCGATGCCGGACCCGACGCGCTGTCGGTCCGCATCGATGCGAGTAGCGACGAGCATGTCGAGGCGATGCAGGGTGTCGTGGCACGCCACCTCGACCGCTTTGCCTTTCGAGAAGCGCCGTTGACGTTCGACTGGGTGGCAGCCTCCTAACCTCTCTTCGTCATCCCGGACTTGATCCGGGATCCATTGCCGCCCTGCCGAGACGTCCGCGCATTCGGTCGTGGACCCCGGATCAAGTCGAACGAGCCACGTGTCTCGTTCGAGGGTGACGAAATTGGGGTGAGGCGCGAACTATATCGTTTTTCGATATTATCGATTGACGATAAGAAAGACTCGATCTATATCGTTCTTCGATACGCAGACTATCGGAGAACGATATGCCGACCGATCATTCCACGCTTCTGGGCGCCACACGCGTCATACTTTGGCTGATTCTGGCGCTCGTCGCGGCCGCCTTCTTCTTCGTGCTCGCCTCGGCCGGTGCGCTGATCGCCGTCTGGCCCAACATCGCGGTCGAGGCAAAGAACAGCCAGATCTTCCTCGATGCCGAGACGATGCGGCCGCAGCTCTTCGCAATGCTCGCTATCCTCGCCGCGATCCTCGCTGCCACCGCCTACATGCTGCGCCAGTTGCAGGCACTTGTCGCGAGCGCGGCGAGCGATCCCTTCGTCCTCGCCAGCGTCGCACGGCTCCGCCGCATCGGCTGGGCGCTGGTCGTCGTCCAGTTGCTTGCGCTGCCGCTCAGCTGGATCGCAAGCAGCATCGCGGTGTCAACGAGCGAATTCGCGAATATGGGCGGCCTCGATCTCGGCAGCATCCTTGCGATCCTGCTCGTCTTCATCCTCGCCGCGGTCTTCGAACGCGGCGCCGCGATGCGCGACGAGCTGGAAGGAACCGTGTGATGGCGATCGTCGTGAAACTGGATGACCTGCTCCACGCCAAACGGATGACGCTGACCGACCTGTCCGACCGCATCGGCATCACGCTGGCCAATCTGTCGATCCTGAAAACCGGCAAGGCGAAGGCGATGCGCTTCTCGACCCTCGAGGCGATCTGCACCGAACTGGGTTGCCAGCCGGGCGACTTGCTGGCGTTCGAAGCCGACAGTTGAAGACAGCGCGGCGAAAAACTGGCCCCGTTCCGCTTCCCCGGGTGGAACGGGGCCTTTCATATTGCCGGAACGCGAATGCGCGATAGACGTATGATGAGCGGGCGGTCTTTCGGCCGCCTTTTGTTTGAAAGGAAAATCCGTGTCCGATGCCCAGGGGCTTCTCTGCCCGACCTGCCGCGTGAATTTGACCATGTCGGAACGCCAGGGGATCGAAATCGATTATTGCCCGCAATGCCGCGGCGTCTGGCTCGACCGCGGCGAACTCGACAAGATCATCGAGCGCAGCGAAGGCGCCGCCGCACCCGCGCCCCGCGCTTCCGCACCGCCGACGCCCCAACAGCAGCCGCAGTATCGCGAACATGGTCATGACGACCGCTATTATGGCAAGCCGTACAAGAAGAATTACAAGAAGAGCTTTCTCAGCGACCTGTTCGACTGATCCCGACGATCCGTATCAGGGCTTGAGACCGAAGCGCGCATAGTCGCGCTCGGTCGAGGGCGACATCTGCCGCGCGACCGCAAGGTCGGCGGCAGCCGCTTCACTCTGTCCCATGCGCTTGTTGACGATCGCGCGCAGGAAGCGGCTGGAACCCATGCCCGGCACCTGGAGCAGCGCGGCGTCGAGGTCGCGCAGCGCATCCTCGTCGCGGCCGAGCCGCATCCAGACGAGCGCGCGGCTGTCGAGGATCGCCGCCGTGCTGTCGCTGAGCTCCATCGCCGAGGTGCAATCCTTGAGCGCGGTGTCGACCTGGACATTGCGCGTCGCCTTGATCCAGCAGCGCGCGTTGAGGAGGTTAGGCGCGCCGGGCTTGGCCGCGATCAACGCATCGAGTTCCGAAATCGCCGCCGCGGGATCGCCGAATTCGCCGACAACCGTGGCCTTCGCCATCCGGTAATCGTCGCGCGTCTTGCCGCCGAGCGCGATACGCTCATCGAGCATTGCCGACGCTTTCGCCAGATCGCCGCGCTCGGCAATCAGCATCGCGACGGTAAAGACCGCGCCCTGCGACGCGGGATCGAGCTTGCGTGCTTCCTCGGCATCGGCGAGCGCCCCTGCGATATCGCCCAGTTCCTTGCGCGCCGACGCGCGGCTGAGATAGGCCTCGACCGACGGCAGCAGCGCAATTTGCCGCGTCAGCGCCGCGATCGCGCCCTTATAGTCGCCGATGCCTTGATGGAAGGATGCGCCGCTGGTCAGCGCGGTCACATTTTCCTCGTCCGATTTCTCGGCCGCCTTGGCGAAGATGGCGCTGGCGGCGTCGAGCTGCGACGCCGATCCGGCGCCTTTAAGGTTCCAGCGGCGACGCGCGTCGGAGGCCGCCACCATCCGGGGCGCGCGCGCGAGCAGCGTTACGGCGCGGTCGCGTTCGGCGGCGATCTGGGTGGCGGGAATTTCGCGGCCGGCGGTCGCGAACCACTCGTCGACCTTCACGACGCCGCCTTCCATGCTGACCGTCCTTTTGACATCGAAACCCGCGACCTGTGCGTCGAGCGTCGAATCGCCTTCGATCGTATAGCCGCGCCCGCCATCGGGCAGGCGGATGCGCATCCGGTAACGCGCCAGGTCGGGCGCCGCCGTTGCGACCGGAATGTCGGCCCAGGACGCGCGCGCGCGGTCGGGTTCGAAGCCGATCATGCTGGACGTGCGCGACAGCCAGCGTTCCATGCGCTGGTCCTCGCGTCGCCATCCGGTAGTGAAGACCCCCTTGCCCTTGATCGTGATGCTGCCGGCATCGGCATCGGTGGTCGTGACGAGCGCGTCATATTGCGCCTCGCCGACATAATGCTGGAGAAATTTCTCGGTCAGCTCGCGCTGTTCCTTGGGGCCGAGTTGCGAACTCGCCAAAGTGATCAGGCTCGCCAGCTGGCCGCGCACGACCATCGTCAGATCGATCACCGAGGGCAAATCGACGCTGGTGCTCTCGTCGGCGTCCAGCATCAGGTCGACGATCGGCCGCGCCGGCGGGCGCAGCGCGATCTTGACCAGATCGGCGCCGCCGGCACGAACCGGCAGCACATGGCCGAACGCCGGGGTGTCGCGAATATCCGCGAGCCGCGCGCCCAGCCCCGTGCCGTCGAGCCACAGCGTCTCGCCGCTGACCTTCGCGCCGACGATGACATGGTTGAACGCGAGCGCACTCGGTATGCGGCCCGCGACGAGGTCGCCCATGTCGGCGTGCGCGAGCACCGCTTCGGCCTCGATATCCATGGCGTGGAGCATCGCGAGGAGGAGCAGGGTTTTCGCCTTGCAGTCACCGTAACGCACATCCCACGTCTTCGCCGGGGTCTGCGGAACATAATTGCCGCCGTCCATGCCGACCGCGAGATAGCGGACCTTGTCCTGAACGAGTTGCAGCGCCATCGCGGTCCGCTTCATTGGATCGTCGGTGGCCGCCTTGATCGTCGCGACCTCGCCGGCCAGCGCGCTGCCCGCGGCGATCGCGCCGTCAGTCGCATACAGCGGCGCCATGATCTTCGACACGTCGGCCCAGTTCGTAAAGGTCGAAGCCTCGATCAGCGGCAGGCGCTGGAAACGTACGGGCGCATCCTCGGGGATTTCGGCGAGCTTCGCGATCGGCATGATGATCGGCAGCTCCGAAAATTCGCCGACGCGCTTCGGCTTGGCGTCGACGTTGCCGCTCAGCACCTTCCACTGGGTGGCATCGCCAGTTCGCCAGGACAATTTATACGAGGCCGCCTTGATCGGCGCCGGTTCGGCGACCAGCGGCAGCGCGAGCTGGGCCCGGCCGCCCAGTGCCGCATCCTTGACGGTCGTCGTCATGCGAAGCCGCAATATGTCGCCGACGCGTAGCCCTTCGACCGCGAGCGTTGCCGACAATATTCCGGTCAATTCGCGTTGCTCAAGCGACTGTTCGCGGCGCAGCACGGTGAATTTCTGCCCGCTCGCGAGCGCGTCAATCTCTTCGCCGTTCCGGATGATTGCGACCTGATGGATGATCAGGTCGCCCTTGTCGGGTCCCCAGGCGAGGGTCAGATTGCTGTTCTGCGACAGCGCCTCGGGCGTATCGAGCTTGAACGCGGTGTCGACATAGTTCCACACCGTCGCGCCATCGACGCGCTGCTGGACGTCATAGAGGACCGGGCCGGCGGCTGCGCTGCCGGTCGCGGTGTCGGGAAGCTTGGCGACGGTAACCCACGCCGGCGCGGGCGCATAAAGCGGCTGCTCGCCCGCCCAGGCGATCTGCACCGGCACCACGACGACGGCGGCGCAAGCCGCGCCACGCCAGATATTCATCACCCAATCCCCCGTAGATTCCTGTTCGCCCTGCCCCTCAACTGCACCGCCAAGCGGTTCGATGCAATCGCCTTTACCGCC
>CAUUIU010000282.1:0-4532 GCA_963545025.1 uncultured Sphingopyxis sp.
TCCCCGCCCCCTATTACGCCGCGGTCGAAGCCGACGCGCAGCAGGCACGCCAGCTCGCTGGCCTTGAACGCGCAGCCGCGGTGTGGCGCATCGATGGCGACGACGGCATCGCCTATATCGAACTCGAACCGACGACCGCGTCGGGCACGCTGACGATCGATTTCAATTTCCGCGACGACAAGGTGACGCGCAACCAGACGATCGAAACCTGGCTCGACCCGGGCGACCGCCCCTGGACCGTGGTTGGCTTTGCCGCCGGCACGCTTGGCTACAACACGCTCGACGACCGCATGGAGCCGGTCGCGGAGACGCTCGACGATCTCAACGCCGATGCCCGCCTTGCGCTCTATGCCAAGGGCCGCGTGCAGGGCAAATGGCTGATGACGCTGGCGTATGACAGCGACAAGGACGAAGATGACGCCCGTTTCGGCGGCGTGATTGACCCGCGCGCCTATTACACCATCTACGCCGACCGCAACGAAACGCGTTATGACGCGGCTTCGGTCCGCAAACTCTACCTCCGCCTCGAACGGCCGCAATTCTACGCGATGTTCGGCGATATCGAGACGGGGATTTCGGAACCGCAGCTCGCGCGTTATCAGCGCGCGCTCAACGGTGGCAAGGCCGAGTATCGCGGTCGCAACGTCGCGGCGACGGCATTCGTCGCCGACACCCCCTACCGCTTCCGCCGCGATGAAATTCAGGGCAATGGCCTGACCGGTCCCTATCAGCTCGGCGCGCGCGACGTCCTGCCCAACAGCGAGCGGATCGTTATCGAGACGCGCGACCGGCTGCACAGCGAGCGGATCGTCGAGACCATCAGCCTGACGCGCCATGTCGATTACGATATCGATTATCTGGCGGGCACGCTGCGCTTCCGCAGCCCCGTGCTCAGCCGTTCGTCGAACCTCGACCCGCAGTTCATCGTCGCCGAATATGAGGTCGACGGCGTCGGCGAACGCGTGCTCAACGCCGGCGGCCGCGTCAGCTATCAGTCGAACGACGAAAAGATCCGCGTTGGCGCGACCTTCATCCACGACGAGGACAGCAACGCCAAGACCAACCTTGGCGGCGTCGACGCACGCTATCGCCCGAATATCGACACCGAAGTGCGCACCGAACTGGCCGTGAGCGATGCGAAAGCCAAGACGGGCAGCACCACCGCCGCCGCAGGTAGCGCCAAAGCGTGGCTGATCGAGGCCGAGCATCACAGCAGCAACGCCGATTTCCTCGCTTATGTCCGCGAACGCGAAAGCGGCTTCGGCGCCGGCCAGCTCAACAGCGGCGAAGACGGCACTCGCAAATTCGGTTTCGATGCACGGCTGCGCGCCAGCCGTACGCTGTCGGTCACGGGCAGCGCATGGCAGGAGGATTATCTCGACACCAATGCACGCCGCCGCGCCGCGCGCATCCTCGGCGAGTATGACAATGGCACGACCGTCGCGCGCGCCGGCCTGACCCATGCCGACGACCGGCTTTCCGACGGGACGCGCAACCGGTCGAATATCGTCCAGCTCGGCGCGACGCAGCGCCTGTTCGAAAAGCGCCTCGAGCTCGACGCGCAGACCGAATTCGCGCTGGACGGCAAGGATGCGAGCGTCGACTTCCCGACCCGCCATCGCCTCGGCGCACGCTTTGCGCTGACCCGTGACGTCAATCTGGTCGGCAGCTACGAGATCGCTGACGGCGACACGATCAAGGCGCGCACCGCGCGGCTCGGCTTCGATCTGGCTCCCTGGGCCGGTGCACGCCTGCTTGCGACCGCGAACAGCCAAGAGATTGGCGAATATGGCCCACGCAGCTTTGCCGCCTATGGCCTGTCGCAATCGCTGAAGCTCGGCGAGCGCTGGTCGGTCGATGTCTCGCTCGACGGGAACCGTACGCTTGGCGGGATTCGCGCCAAGGATGTGCTCAATGTCGATCATCCGGTCGCGTCGGGCGGTTTCCTAGGCGGAAACGGCACCCTGACCGAAGATTTCATCGCGATCAGCACCGGCGCCACCTATCGCACCGAGCGCTGGACGCTCACGGGGCGCGCCGAATATCGCGATGGCGAGATCGCCAATCGCTACGGCCTGACTCTCGGCGGCCTGCGTCAGCTCGGCGAAGGCCGCGCGCTGGGCGCTCTGTTCACCTATGCCAAGGCAAGCGGCAGCGGCACGACGCCGACGACCGAGGTGATCAATTTCGAGATGAGCTGGGCGCACCGCCCCGCCGACTCGCGCGTATCGTGGCTCAACAAGAGCGAGTTCCGCTCGGACAAGGTGCGCGATGCGATTTCGGGTCAGCCGGGGCCGATCGGCGGTCCGTCGCTCACGATCGATGGCGACGCGACGAGCCGCCGCCTGCTCAACAGCCTGTCGGTGAACTGGACCCCGCTCGGCGAGCGCGGCGAAGGCGGCATGTGGTACGAGCGCGGCGAGTTCGGCTTCTTCTGGGGCACGCGCTACAATTTCGACCGCTTCGGCGCCGACGACGTCAAGGGCTGGTCGAACCTGATCGGCGCCGATTTCCGCTTCAACCTCGGCAAACATGTCGATGTCGGCGCGTCGGGAACTGTGCGCGTCGGTACCGACGCCGATACGGTCAGCTGGGCGGGCGGCCCGACGGTCACGCTAGCGCCGATGAAGAACGCCAATATCACCTTCGGCTATAATTTCGCCGGCTTCCACGACCGCGATTTCGAGGAGGCGCGTTTCTCGCGGTCGGGCGCTTATGTGACGTTCAAACTGAAGTTCGACCAGACGAGCTTTCAGGGGTTGGGGCTGTAAGCCTGCCCCACGTGGCGAGACAATCCGGGGCGCGCGTCCACGGCCCCGGATTGTCTCGTCGTTCCATCAGTCCGCGAACAGCAGGACCGGCGTTTCGATCAGTTTCTTGAGCGCCTGAACATAGCTTGCGGCATCCCAGCCATCGACAACGCGGTGGTCGCAGCTGATCGACAGGTTCATCAGCTTCGCGCGGCGGATTTCGTCGCCGTCGAAGACGGGGCGTTCAACGATCTTGTTCGGGCCGATGATCGCTACTTCGGGGCGGTTGATCACCGGGGTCGTCGCGATGCCGCCGAGCGGGCCGAGCGACGTGACGGTCAGCGTACCGCCGGTCAGTTCCTCGACCTTGGCCTTGCCGGTGCGCGCAGCTTCGGCAAGGCGCGTGATCTCGCTCGCCAGCTGCCACACATTCTTGTCCTGTGCATCGCGGATGACCGGGACCATCAGCCCCGCATCGGTCTGCGTCGCCATGCCCAGATGCACCGCGCCGTAGCGCGTGACCACGCCGCCCTCGTCGTCATAGCGCGCGTTGATCATCGGGAATTGCGGGATCGTGCGGCAGATCGCGACGATCAGGAAGGGCAGCATCGTCAGCTTCGGACGGCCGCCGCGATTGGCGTTGAGGTCGGCGCGCATGTCCTCGAGCGCGGTGACGTCCATTTCCTCGACATAGGTGAAGTGCGGAATCGCGCGCTTCGACGCCGCCATATTCTCGGCGATCTTGCGGCGCATCCCGATGACCTTGATCGGTTCGTCGGCGCGCGCCCGGCTGGCGCCGGGGGCATGATAGCCCTGCCCGCCGCTGTAGCGCAGGAAGGCGTCGAGGTCCGAATGGCGGATACGGTCGCCTTCGGCCTGAACCTGGCCGAGATCGACGCCGAGATCCTTGGCGCGCGCACGGACGGCCGGCGAAGCCAGAACCGGCTTCCCGTGATCGACGGCAGCAACCGGCGCGGGTGCGGGAGCAGGAGTCGGCGCGGGTGCCGCAACCGGTTCCGGCGCAGCGACCTCGGCTACCGAGATTTCTTCGGCGCCCGGCGTCTCCGCGACGATTTCCTGCTCGACCGGCGTATCCACAGGCGGCGCTTCGACATCGCCGTCAGCATCGGTCTCGATCACTGCGAGCGTCGATCCGATCGGGATGAGGTCGCCGACCTCGCCTGCCAGTTCGACGACGATTCCCGACACGGGCGATTCCATTTCTACGGTCGCCTTGTCGGTCATCATGTCGGCGAGCTGCGCATCTTCCTCGACGCGCTCGCCGATCTTGACGTGCCAGGCGACGATCTCGGCCTCGGCGATGCCTTCGCCGATGTCGGGCAGACGGAATGAATAGCGGGCCATGGCGTCAGTCCTTCAAAATCTTGGTCAGCGCAGTCGCGATGCGGATGGGACCCGGGAAATAGGCCCATTCGAGGCTGTGCGGATACGGCGTGTCGAAACCGGTCACGCGCTCGACCGGCGCTTCGAGATGATAGAAGCAGCGTTCCTGCACCAACGCGGCAAGTTCGGCGCCGAAGCCCGAGGTGCGCGTCGCTTCGTGGATCACGAGGCAGCGCCCGGTCTTTTTCACCGACGCCTCGATCGCGTCGATGTCGAGCGGCATCAGTGTGCGCAGGTCGATGATTTCGGCGTCGATGCCCATTTCCTCGACGATCGTCTTGGTGACATGTACCATCGTGCCATAGGCGAGGATGGTGAGCGCCTCGCCAGCGCCTGTCTCTTATACACATCTGACGCTGCCGACGAAGCTAGAAGTGT
>CAUUIU010000283.1:0-4526 GCA_963545025.1 uncultured Sphingopyxis sp.
CAGTGTCTCGTGGGCTCGGAGATGTGTATAAGAGACAGCCGCGACGGTTGGATCGTCACGCAGATCGTCGGAAACGGAATTTTTGCGCGCTGGGCGGAGATCGTCGGGCGCACCGAACTGGTCGGCGATCCGCGTTTTGCGAGCGACATCCTGCGCGGCGACAACGGCGAAGAGCTGAGTGCGATCATGCAGGAGTGGTGCGCGTCGCGGAGCAATGCAGAGGTGATTGACCAACTGGGCGCGGCACGGGTCCCCTGCGCGCCGGTGCTGCGCCCGTCCGAAGCGCTGGTGCAGTCGCAGGTAGCGGCGATGGGGCTGGTCGAGCCGCTTGCCTATCCGGGCGCTGGCACCTCGGCCCCCGTCATTCGCGCGCCGATCACGCTGTCGGATAGCGACAAGGTCGAGGCGGGCAGGGCGCCGCGGGTCGGCGAGCATAGCGACGCCATCCTGGCCGAGTTGGGTTACGATCCCGAAGCGATTTCGGCTTTGCGCGCTAACAGGATTATTTGAGCGGGCGAGGGTGGACGGCGCTGCCGATCGCGCTTAAGTACCGATCAGTATGAAATTCAGCTGGAGCCTGAGATGAGCGATCAAAGCGAATATGTGCCGCCGAAAATCTGGACCTGGGACAAGGAAAGCGGCGGACGTTTCGCCAACATCAATCGCCCGATCGCCGGGCCAACGCATGACAAGGAATTGCCGGTCGGCAAGCATCCGCTACAGCTCTATTCGCTTGGCACACCCAACGGTGTGAAGGTGACGGTGCTGTTGGAGGAACTGCTCGCGGCAGGACATAGCGGCGCCGAATATGACGCCTGGCTGATCAAGATCGGCGACGGCGACCAGTTTTCGAGCGGCTATGTTGCCGCCAATCCGAACAGCAAGATCCCGGTTCTCGTAGACCACAGCGGGCCGAAGCCGATCCGGGTGTTCGAATCGGGCGCGATTCTGATCCATCTTGCCGAGAAATTCGGCGCCTTCCTGCCCACCGAGACGGCGAAACGCGCCGAGGTGCTGTCGTGGCTCATGTGGCAGATGGGCAGCGCGCCCTTCCTCGGCGGCGGTTTCGGCCACTTCTATGCCTATGCGCCGACGAAGCAGGAATATCCGATCAACCGCTATGCGATGGAAGTGAAGCGCCAGATGGATGTGCTCGACCGGCGGCTGGCCGAGAGCGAATATCTGGGCGGCGCCGATTATTCGATCGCTGATATGGCGGTGTGGCCCTGGTATGGCGCGCTGGCCAAAGGCTTGGTCTATGACGCCGGCGAGTTTCTGCAGGTGCAGGATTACAAGCATGTCCAGCGCTGGACCGACCAGATCGCGGCGCGGCCGGCGGTGAAGCGCGGCCGGATGGTCAATCGCGTGATGGGCGACCCGGCGAGCCAGCTCCACGAACGGCATGACGCGTCGGATTTCGACCTGCGGACGCAGGACAAGCTGGAGCCCGAGGCGGCTGCCGAATAATCCGAAAAGCGCAAAAGTCCTGAAAGGCCGCCGGTAACGCTTCGTAAGGGAGCGGAACCGTGCGGCCTTTTTCAGTCAGCGCCGATCTCGACCGATATGTAAAATCCGAACTTCTTGATGCGTCGTCGCTAGACGCTGCCTTCATCGCCCATGGCCATTCTGGTCGGTATGACAAGTCCGACCCTACCCCCGCGGTTCGTCCGCAAGCCTGGCGCGGCAGGCCGCGCGTTCGCCCGAAACGAGCGCGCGGCCGCGATGGTCGAAATGGCGCTGGTGCTGCCGCTGTTCGTCACGCTGGTGATGGGCATTCTCGTCTACGGCCAATATTTCATGCTGGCGCACAGCGTACAGCAAGCCGCGAACGATGGCGCGCGCGCCGCAATCGCCGGGCTCGATGTTGCCGATCGCAGTGCGATCGCGTTGCGCGCGGTCGACCGCAGTATGCAGGCGATTGGCAGCTTTACGCCAGAGAGTCGCACTGTCGCCGTGTCGGAGACGGCCGAGGCGATCACGGTCCGCGTCACCTTCACCGTCCCCGAAAAGAGCTTCGTGCGCTCAACCTTCGTTCCGTCGCCCGGCAACGTGATCAGCGCCGCCGCGACTTTCGAACTGCCGGTGGATTGATCATGCACATTCATCCTCTTCTTCACCGCCTCGCCCGCGATCGGCGCGCGGGAATCAGCATCATGACGGCGTTCGGACTGACGATGCTCATCGGATCGGCCGCGCTCGCGGTCGACGTCGGTTCGCTCTATCTCGACCGTCGCAAATTGCAGGGTATCGCCGATGCTGCGGCGATGGCGGCGGCGTCGAAACCCGGCGAGGAGCAGGCTGCGGCCGAGCGCATCATCGCCGCCAATTGCGACTGCAATATCACGATAGCGGCGCTTACCAAGGGCACTTACACCGCCGATGTCGCGACCCAGGCCGAGCAGCGCTTCGCCCCGGGCGGTGCGTCGCCGAACGCGGTGCGCATCACGCTGGCGCGCGACCGTCCGCTGTTTTTCGGCCGCTTTCTGACCGGGCGGAACGACACGATAATCCGCGCGAGCGCGACGGGCGCGCGGCGCGGCTATGCGGCCTTTTCGCTGGGGTCGCGGGTCGCCGCGGTCCATGGCGGCCTGCCCAATGCGCTGCTTTCAGGGCTGACCGGCAGCCAGGTCAATCTGTCGGTAATGGACTATAATGCGCTCGCGAGCACCGACATCGACCTGCTCGCCTTTTCCGACGCGTTGCGCACCGAACTCGATGCCGAGGTGCTGACCTTCGGCCAGACACTCGACGCACAGGCGACGCTGCCGCAGGTGCTGTCGGCTTTATCGAAATCGACGACCGAGGGGCGTGCGGCCTCCGCGATCGGACATCTGGCCGACCGCGCACTGCCGCGCAGCCTGTTCCCCTCGCGCGCCATCGACCTTGGCCCACGTTCGTCGAGCATCCGCGTCGATCCCGCCAATCCGGTGCGGGCCAACGCATTGAGCCTTGTCCGGTCGATGCTGCTGCTCAGCAACGCCAACCGGCAGGTCGATCTGTCGCTGGCGACCAATCTTCCGGGCGGGTCGGGGATCGATGTCGCGCTGCTGATCGGCGAGCCGCCGGCGAATTCGCCGTTGATCGCGGTGACCGACACCAATGACGTCGTCGTGCGAACCGCGCAGGTACGGCTGAAACTGGATGCAAGGGTCCAGACGCCGCTTGCCGCCGTCCATGTGCCGGTCCTCGTCGAACTGGGGTCGGCATCCGCGCGGATTTCCGACATCGATTGCCAGAAGGACAGCAGCTCGGCGGTGTCGCTTGCGGTCACCACGTCTCCCGCGGCACTCGCGATCGGCACGGTCAGCGACAGCGATTTTCAGAATATGCAGCGCAAGCTTGACCCTCAGCCGGCGCGGCTGCTGCACCTTCCACTCGCGAGCGTCGACGCCGAGGCCGAACTGGTCCTGTCGGACCTCAACGAAAAGCCGGTCGACTTCTCTCGCCGCGACATCGACGACGGCACGGTGAAGACGGTCGAAAGCAGCGGGCTGTTCGCAGGCGCCGCCGAGTCACTGTCCGATCGGATGGACCTCAAGGTCAATATTCTGGGCATTGGGCTGAGTTCGAAGGCGCTGACGACGCTGGTCGGCGATAGCGTGGGGGTTGCCGCACCGGTGCTTGATGGAGTGCTCGAAGGGCTGACGGGGCTGCTCGGGGTGCATATCGGCGAGGCCGATGCGCGGGTCAACGCGCTGCGCTGCGGCAAGGCGAAGTTGGTCTAGTCGCGCCGCTTCCGCACCGAAACGGACACAGCTTTTGGCCGTCCGCGCCGCCCGCTGCCGATAAGGACCGAGACGATCCATCATCGGGGAGGCGAGGGTGAAGGCGGCGCAAGAACCACAGCGCGTTTCGGCGGCGGAGTTTATTCGCGGGTTTGCGAACTGGCGATTGCAGGCAGCGCGCAAGCCCGTCGTGGTGACCCATCATGGCAAGGATGCCCATGTGCTGATCTCGCTCGACGATTACCGGCGCCTCGACGGTGATGGCGTTTCGGCTGCTTCAGCAGACCGCTTGCGGGATTCTCAGGCGGGCGTGATCGAGGCGATCCGAGACGGCGTGATCCTGATCGACCGGCAATGGCGCATCGCCGCGATCAATCCGGCGGCGAGCGACCTAGTGGAGGTCGCTGCGGCGAAGCTGATCGGTGCAGAGCTGACCGCCGCGTTGCCGGGACTGAAGGACGGGCTGCTCTTTCATCACATCATCCGAATGCTCGACCATCGCGAGCGTTTTGCGGGCGAAATTCCGGGTGTGTTGCGGCCGCGCCAATGGCTGCGTGTCGACCTGGTGCCGCTGGCGATTGGCGGGGCGATCATCCTGCGCGACATCAGCGAGGCGATGGACGATTTTGCCCTGAGCGACACGCGGCTGGCGATGATCGCCGCGATCGAGGCGCAGGGTGATATCGGCCATGCGCGGCTGTCGCTGCGCGAAGCGGTCGAGGAAGCGAATGCCGCGCTGACCGCGATGGTCGGGGTCTGTCTCTTATACACATCTCCGAGCCCACGAGACACTGAGCGATC
>CAUUIU010000284.1:0-4481 GCA_963545025.1 uncultured Sphingopyxis sp.
ATCATGAACAATGCGGCGTCGGCACCGCGCACCGCCTTTTCGGTCTGCACACGCATCCGGCCGGGCAGCGTCGCCGCGTCGTAATCCTCGAAACCCGCGGTATCGACGATCGTGAATTTGAGGCCGAGCAGTTCGCCGTCGCCCTCCCGCCGGTCGCGCGTTACCCCGGGCTGGTCGTCGACCAGCGCAAGGCGCTTGCCGACCAGCCGGTTGAACAGCGTCGATTTGCCGACATTGGGTCGGCCAACAATGGCGATCGTCGCGGATCGCGGCATCTCTTGGTTCCTATCTTATCCGGGCCGCCCCGGCCCGGACGCGATTAGCGCCAGGCCGTGAGACGTCCGTCGTCTGCCAGAATATACAAAATATTGTTCGCGACCACCGGTGACTGTGACAGCGGCGCCTTGAACTCGGTGGTGCCCAGCAGGCTGCCGTCGGTCGGCGAGAATTCCTGCATCTGCCCCTCGCTGTTCACCGCGATCAGGCGCCCGCCGGCGAGGATCGGTCCGGTCCAGCGGATCGGGTCCTTCTTCTTGCGTTCGGTTTCGACGCGGAAGCGCGCGAGCTGCTGGAGCCAACGGACCTTGCCAGTGCCGCGCGACACGCAGAGCAGCTTGCCATCGTCGGTCATCGCATAGACCCACTCGCCGACCACATAGGGCGTCGAGATGCCGGCGATCGAGATTTCCCAGCTGCGCTGGCCGGTAACGAGTTCATAGCTCGCCATACGGCCGCCCTGGCCAAGTGCGAAGACGCGGCCGCGGTCGATCACCGGATCGGCATCGACGTCGGTCAGCGTCGACACGGAGAGCGCCATCGAGGTACGCGCCAGCGCGTCTTCCCACAGGTCACGGCCGTTTTCGTATCGATAGGCCTGGACTTCGCCCGACGAGAAGCCGGCGACGATCGTGCCCTGACCGGCGGCGGGCGAGCCCGCACCGAAGATGCTGCCGGCTTCGAGCGACGCGGTTGCCTGCCACAGCACCGCGCCATTGGCGGCATTGAGCGCGATGATCTGATTGTCCTGGCTGACGACATAGACGCCGCCGAAGGCGATCGTCGGCGCGCCGCGCAGCGGCCCCGCGGGCTTCACCTTCCACAGCACCGCCCCGTCGGCGGCGTTGAGCGCGGCGACATCGCCCGCGCCACTGGTCGCGTAGACGACCGTGCCGTCGACCCCGGCGCCACCGCCGAAGAGCGAATCCTTGAAATCCTTGCCCGTGCTGCCGATCGGGGCGCGCCAGAGCTGTGCGCCGGTATCGGCGGCAAAGGCGGTGACGACCGCGTCGGTATCGACGACGAACAGCCGGTTGTCGGCGATGACGGGCGACGCGGCGAGCCGCTGCTTGTTCGTGCTGCCGGCGACATTCGCCTGCCAGAGCTGGCTGCGGGTCGCGGCGAGCGCCGGGTGGCCGATCGATTTGGACGCATTGCCGCCCGACTGCGACCAGGCGGCATTGACCTCCGGCGCAGGGAGGACGACCTCGATCGCGGCGGTCGCGGGATCGACCTTGACGCTGTTGTCGTTCGACAGGATCGACACGCGTTCACCGACCGTCGGGGTCTTGGGACCACCGTCGCCCTTGAACACGCCGCAACCGGCGAGCGGAAGCGCGAGCAGCGCGGCGGCACAGGCAAGATAATGCTTCTTCAGCATATTAATCGGCTTCCTCACTTTGCGGCGGCCGTCGCTTTGGGCGCGGCACTGCCTTTCTGGTCCCCGGCGGCGCCTTGCGCCGCCCCACTCTTATCGGCTGCGGCGCTGATTGCCGCACGGTCTTCGACGGCATCGACGCCCAGCATGCCCGCCATCTGGACGGTACGCGATTGGAGCGACTTCGGCAGATCCTTCGACTTGGCGATGCGGCCATAGAGCGCGCCGGCCTGATCGTCCTGGCCGAGCTGATAGTGCGCAACGGCGGTGAGTTCGGCGGCGCTGGCGAACCAGCTCGACGCCGGGTCCTTGGCATCAACCATCGGCTTCATCCGCGCGATCACCGCTTCGGGCTTCAACGTGTCGAATTCGAAAGCGGTCTGGCGGATCAGTGCAAGATCGCGCAGCGCGGGGTCGAGCTTTTCGTCGCCCGCGACGGTCGCCATCATCGCGGCGGCGCCCTTCAGGTCGCCGGTCTGCGCCGTCATGTTCGCCTGCTGGAAAAAGGCCGCGGCGCGGTAGCCCGCCGCGTCCCCGGTCTCGAGCTTCTTCAGCGCGGCCGTCGCTGCCTGCGACTGGCCGGTCTTCAGCTGGTCGAGCGCCGCGATCAGCTCCTCGCCCTTTTCGCCGCGCGCCGCATCCTGCTGGTGGTTCCAGAAGAGGTAACCGCCAAAGGCCAGCAGCGCCGCGAGGACGCCGCCGATGATCCAGCGGCCATAGCGCTGCATGACGTTGTCCAGCTGGTCCTTGCGGACGGCTTCGTCGACTTCCTGCAACAGCGCGGCGTCATTCGTCGGGCTCAGGGCCAATCAATCCTCCATAAACTCACTATTGGCACCGGGCATATAGCGTCGCGCCGGTCGCTTCCTTAGCGACGGCGCCGAAAAAGGCCAAGCAATTCACTTGCGCGATACCCTGGCCTTCAACCTGCGTAGATCTGATCCTCGGTCGGGAATGAACGGGACCTGACTTGGTCGGCATAGTCCTTGACCGCGCCTTCGACCACGCCTGCCATATCGCCGAAGCGCTTCACGAATTTCGGCACGCGCTGGAACATGCCGAGCATGTCGTCGGTGACGAGAACCTGGCCGTCGCACTGGGCCGAGGCACCGATGCCGATCGTCGGGCAGGCGACCTTGTTCGTGATCTCGATCGCGATCGATTCGAGCACGCCCTCGATGACGATCGAAAAGGCGCCCGCCTGCGCCACGGCGACCGCATCTTCGACGATCGAGCGCGCTTCCTCTTCGCTCTTGCCGCGCACGCCATATCCGCCAAGGATGTTCACCGCCTGCGGGGTCAGCCCGACATGGCCCATCACCGGAATGCCGCGCTGGGTCAGAAATTCGATCGTCGGGGCGAGCACCTTGCCGCCCTCAACCTTCACCGCCGCCGCGCCGGTTTCCTTGAGCAGCCGCGCGGCATTGTCGAACGCCTGCTGCGGGCTGGCTTCATAGCTGCCGAAGGGCATGTCGACGATCACCGCGGCATGATAGCTGCCGCGCACCACGGCGGCGCCGTGCAGCGCCATCATCTCCATCGTCACGCCGACCGTGTGCGGCAGGCCATAAATCACCTGCGCGAGCGAATCGCCGACGAGCAGCATGTCGCAATGCGGGTCGAGCAACTGCGCCATGCGGACGGTGTAGGCGGTGAGCATGACGAGCGGCTCGCCGCCCTTTTGCTGTCGAATCCGCGGCACCGTCAGGCGCTTCATCGGCTGCGGCGTCGGATTGGCGCGGCTGGTCGAGGTGTCGAAAGTGAGCGTTTTGGAGGTCGTGGACATGGCGCGGGGGTCTAGCGATTAAACCCGCACAGCGAAAGGCGCAAAGCCAGCCGATGTTATTTCTGATTGACCCAATGTTAAAAATAATATACATCAAGTTCAAATTACGTGACATGGAGGTTGAGCAATGGCGTTTCGCGAAAAGATACATTGGGTCACGCTGGTGACGATGGTGCTGGCCTTTGGCTGCTATTTCCTTGCCTATCCGTGGCAGGTCGCGGGCAGCCCCGCCGGGGTCTGGGCAACCGCCGGTCTGCTTGTGCCAGTGACGATCGCCATCATCCTTGTCATGACCGTCGCCACCGCCTTCCTGGCGATCCGCAGTCCGGGCGAGGTCTATGTCAAGGAAGATGAACGCGACCGCAGCTTTCACCTGCTGGGCACGCACTATGCCTATTATCCGCTCGTCGTCGGCATCTGGATCAATATTTTCCTGATCTTCTGGGGAGCAACGCAGGCGGTTCAGCTCAACATGATGATTGCGGCGCTCGTAGCGGCCGAGTTGATCCGCCTCGGCACCCAAATCTGGCTCTATCGCAAGGCTTGAAGCCCCATGTCAAAGCCCCCCTTCACCAACGACATCCGCACGCTGCGCTTCCTCGCGGGTGAGATGACGCAGGGCGACCTCGGCGATCGGGTCGGGGTCACGCGCCAGACAATCGCGGCGATCGAGCAGGGCAAATATTCGCCGTCGCTGGAAGTCGCCTTTCGCATCGCGCGCAGCTTCGACAAGCCGCTCGAGGCGGTGTTCCAGTGGAGCGGCGACGCCGATTGAGATTGCGCGACCGTTGTCGGGCGCTCGAGTTGGCCGCGACGGAAAATGGGCGTAGAATGGGGCCAAAGGAGTCCTGCGATGCGCGCCATGCCAATACCCATGCTGTTCGCGCTGCTGGCCGCTGTGCCCGCGCTGGCACAGGATAGCGCGCCGCTTCCCGCCGATCTCCATCTCGTCGCTGCGGCCACAGAAACCCGCCCTCGCCCCTGGGCGATCTTTTTCCCGCGCGCGATGGGCGTCGGGGTGCTCGCGCCGGGCCATCAATA
>CAUUIU010000285.1:0-4475 GCA_963545025.1 uncultured Sphingopyxis sp.
CTACACTTCTAGCTTCGTCGGCAGCGTCAGATGTGTATAAGAGACAGGCCGAGACGACGATCGGATTACCCGCGTTGGCCATTTCATCCGCAAGACCAGCATCGATGAGCTGCCGCAGATCTTTAACGTGCTGATGGGAACGATGAGCGTCGTCGGACCACGTCCGCACGCGATCGGATCGCTCGCCGACGATCAGCTGTTCTGGGACATCGACGACCGCTATTGGCACCGTCACACGATCAAGCCGGGCATCACCGGCCTGGCGCAGGTTCGCGGTTTTCGCGGAGCAACCGAAAAGAAGATGGATCTCCAGAACCGGCTTCAGTCCGATCTGGAATATCAGGCGAACTGGTCGCTTTTGAACGACACGCTAATCCTGCTGGCCACCGCCCGCGTCCTCGTCCACCGCAACGCCTTCTAAGCGTTGCAGCGGCGCGTCAGGGTGCGGCCTGCCTGGCTGCGCCCGCAGACAGCGCCGGCTGGGTAATCAGAAGGTCGAGCCCCGGGAACACCTCGCCCCCCGCGATCAGCAATTGCAGCTGCTGCGCCGGACAGTTGGCGGGCACCGTCAGGGTCGCAACCTCCGTCCCCTTCTGCCGCTCGACATCGATCGGCGCGATGAACAGCTGCGGCCCGCCGACGCAGAAGCCGCGCCATTGTGCCGCCGCTTCGCGACCACGATCGGTGACTTCGTAGGTGAAGCCGATCCGATACGTACCGGGTGCCAGCGTCAACGTCTTTTCGAGCGCCACGCCGCGCGCCAGCGAGCTGACCGAAGCGCGGAAATGGACCTGTTCGGGCTTGTTCCCATAGGATTCGAATGCGCCGGAAAGGCCCTCCGTCATTCCGACGCGCCATGCGAAGGGCCCGGCCGCGCTGTCGCGGCTTTTCGGGCTGAACGCCAGCGACGACGCAACCGCAACCATATCCTTGCCCCCGACAGCCAGCAGCCGCTTCGCGCGAGCGAACTCGCGCCGCTGAACCAGCCAGCCCAGCGTCTCGCTCTCGACCGCGCGATAGACCGGCTGGTCGGGAAGCTTCGTGCCCTTGGTCGCCAATATGTCGGCGAGCACGGGCAGCGCCCGTTCATTCTGCATCGCATGACGCAGGAAATCGGAGTACCACAGCGGTGGCTTCGCGAACAAGGGACGGAAGGCGGGGACATTCGTCCGGTCGGCCAGCGTACGTGTCAGGATCGGATGGATCACCTGCGCTGTCGCCGGCGTCACGCGCAGCAAGCGGTCGAAATGGTTCAGCGCCAGCGGAACCTGCTTCTTGTCGAGATAATAGCTGCCAAGCCACAATTCGGTGAACTGGTCGCGCCGCGACAATTTGCTCGATATCGCAAAATAGGGAAAGGCAGCATCGCGGTCGCCGTCGATATTCTTGATCAGCGCCAGATTGCCCACCGCGTGCGGGTTGAGAAACTGGCCCTTGGCCGATTGCAACGCATTGCGCCCGATGATCGCCCGCTTCTTCGGATCGCCCATCCCGTTCTGCGAAATGAGACCAATGTTCCGCCGGTTCAGCGCCGAAGGATCGCCGGGCTCGAACTTCAGAACCATGTCAGGAGATACGCGGCGCATCACCTGAACATAGGCCGAAGTCGTGGCGCCATAAATGGCCCCGACGGCGGCGATACCGACCACCCCGACAGCCCAGGGCGATATCCGCCGCGAAGGGGCCACCGGCTGTTCCTGATGCGCGTTAACGGGCGGCATCGGCCGGTTCATTGTCATGGCCGTAGCCATAGCCGTAGCCATAACCATAGCCGTAGGTGCTATCGCGCTCCGACAGATGCGTCAGTACGGCGCCGAAGATCGTCGCCCGGCTCTGGCGCAGACGGCTGATTGCACCGCTGAGACCACGGATCGGTACGCCGCCTGACTGGATCACGAACACGATGCCCTCGACCGCGCGCGAAAGCAGCACGGCGTCGGCGAGACCGAGCAGCGGCGGCGAGTCGATGATGACATGGTCGAAGCGCCCGAGCATCGTGCTCACCAGTTGCTGCGCACGGTCCCCGCTGAGCAGCTCGGCGGCGCTCGGCGGCTTGGGACCGGCTGCCATCAACGTGACATTGTCAAGCCGCGTCGGCTGCAGAATGCCGCCATCCTCGGTTTCGCCCGCCAGATAGTTGCTCAGTCCGACCTTGTTCTTGAGGCCCAGCATGCCGTGCATCGACGGCGAGCGCATGTCCGCGTCGATCAGCAGCACGCGCTTGCCGGTGCGTGCCAGCACCGCCGCGAGCGAGATTGAGGTCGTGCTCTTGCCTTCCGCCTGACGCGTACTGGTGACGAGGAAGGATTTGGGGGCGCCATGTTCGGTGACGAACGACAAGCCCGATCGAACGGTCTGATAGGCTTCCCAAAGATGCGATTTGGGATCGAGCAGCTGATCGACCGTGGAGTCCCGGTCTTCATACTCGAAGTCGGGAACGGTGCCGATGAGCGGCAGACGCAGCAGGTTCGGAACCTGCGACGGCTCGCGGATACCTTCGCGGAACTGGTCGATCAGGAAGATCAGCGCGCCGCAAAGGACGAGGCCGGCGAGCAGGCCGATCGCCAGATTGACCGGAAGCTTCGGGGACGACGGCGTACGCGGTTCCTGCGCGCGATCGATCACGGCGACGTTGTTCGCGGCGATGCCCGCGACGCCGATCTCCTTATAGCGCTGCAGCAGCGCGTTATAGAGTTCGCGGTTGGCGTCCACTTCGCGCTGGAAGATATTATACTGGATCGACGCGCTCTGTTGGCCGGTCAGGCCCTGGACCAGTCCTTCGACCTTCGACTTGAGCTTGCCCTCGCGCTCGAGCGCCTGGCGATAGGTGCCCGAGGCATTGCTGCCGATGCGGCGCTCTTCGCGCGCGATCGCGGTTTCGAGCGACGAAATCTGCTGCGCAAGTGCGCGGGCCGCCGGATATTCGGGTTCGAACGTCACCATCATCTTCGAATATTCGGCCTGCGCCTCGGCGCGGCGTTCCGACAGGGCGGCGATCGTCGTGTTGGCGAGCGATGCGGCACCGACAGCGCCGGCGCGTTCGGCATTCAGGCGGCTTTCGGCCGCGACGCGGTCCGACGTAGCCTTGGCCAGCTCTTCATTATAGGCCTCGAGGTCGGCCGATAGCAACGTGCGGTCGGTGCGTGTCTTGCCTTCGCTGTCTGACGTTTCGGACAGGATGACGATCCGGTTCCGGTTCGCATAATCGACCAGGTCGCGTTCCGATTTTTCGAGGCGCAGGCGCAGATCTCCCAACCGTTTTTCGAGGAACGTACGTGCGTCGGCGGTCGATTCGTAACGGCGGTCCATGCTCTGGCGAATAAACTGTTCGGCCCAGGCATTGGCGATGCGCGACGAGGTCAGCCGGCTGCCGCTGGTATAGTTGATGTCGATCAGGCTCGACCGCGCGATCGGCGCGATCGTTACATGTTCGAGCAACAACCCGACGGCGGCGCGTTCGCGCGCCTCGCGTTGACCTGCCGACGCCGCTCCGCTTTCGCTCAGCCCGAACTCGCTGGTATCGACGTTGTGTGCCGCGAAGAAATCGGCATCGTTGCCAAGCCGCAACTCGCGGCTGATCCGCTCGGCCAGCGACCGGGCGGCGAGCAGTTCATACTGCGTCTGGTAGAATTCCATGTCGCGGCGCGATTCGGCCGAATCGAGACCCTGAACGTTGGTGACATTCTTGTCTTCGCGGCTGATCTCGATGCGCGACTTCGCTGTGAACTGCGGCGTCATCAGCATCGTCGCAACGAAGCCAGCCAGCAGCGAGGCGAGCAAAATACCCAGCAGCACCCATTTCCATCCGCGGATCAGGTGCCAATATTGCGCCAGAATTGGCGCACCAGTGTTCGCCTCCGGTCCGCTCACGCCGCCCTTGTCGGGCGTCGCGGACATCGCGGTCGGTGCGAAAAAGCCATCAGCGGCGCTGTTCGATGGGTTATTCATGTTTGTGTTCGTTCTCGTCTAACGGGCTGAGCGCAGCTTGAGGCGGGTCGGTTTATCGTTGCAATGCCACGATGATCGGCGTCGTCAACAACGGCACGATCTGCAGGAAGTCCTTGAAGATACGGCGTGTCCGCGAATCATTCACCACGATCACGTCATTGGGATAGATGACGGGGTCGGGATAATTGCCGCGGCGGATGGCGCCCAGATTGTAGAGAGCAGCATATCGCTGGCCATCGACCGTGCGGAACACGACGACGTCGGTGAGTTTGGCGAGTTCGCTGGTGCCGTTGGCCGAGGCAACGGCGCGGATCAGCGTCATGTTCCCGACGATTGGGTAGACGCCCGGGGTGCGGACCTCGCCATCGACGGTGACAAGCTGCGCGCGCGCTTCCTCGACATTCACCGCAACATGCGGGTCGCGAACATAGCCGGCGATCAATCGCTGCCGGATTTCGGCCTGCAGCTGATCGGGCGCCTTGCCGCCGGCGACGATCGTGCCGGCGATCGGCAGCGAAATATTGCCC
>CAUUIU010000286.1:0-4472 GCA_963545025.1 uncultured Sphingopyxis sp.
AGATGTGTATAAGAGACAGATTATTGCACGCTGCTACCGCGCCTCGTCTGCCGGCGTCTCGCACACGACCCGCGCCTCAAAATTCTGGAGCCACCGATCGACCTTGGCACCTTCCCCGTCGAAATGGCATGGCATGTTCGCTATCGGAACGACCCGGCGCATCGCTGGCTCCGCGCCTTGATCGGCGCCATCGCCCGTGAAGCTTCCGGGGGTTAGCCCCTCCCCTATACCAAGGGCGGGTAACCATCGCGGCGATACCGGTGTAGGGTCCGGTCAGGAATGGAGAGCCTATGCCCCACATCGATGATACCGCCATCTGGCCCGAGCTTCGCTACCCCGACTGGCGCGACACCGCGATCACGCTGCAACTCTGGACCCAGATCGTCGGCAAGATCCGCCTCTCGCTGACGCCCTGGCTCAATCATGGCTGGCAGGTTCCGCTCTATGTCAGCGCCCGCGGCCTCGCCACTTCGCCGATTCCGATCGGCGACGAATTGCTCGAGATCGAATTCGACTTCATCGCGCACCGCCTCGTCTGCCGCACGAGCCGCGGCGAGGAAAGCGGGCTCACCCTCGAACCGCGCAGCGTCGCGGACTTTTACGACCGCCTGCTGGCAATGCTCGCCGATCTCGGCGTCGCGGTCCGCATCCACGGCGTGCCCAACGAGGTTCCCGACCCCATCCCCTTCGCCCGCGACGATCTCCACGCCAGCTACGACGCCGCGGCCGCGCACCGCTTCTGGCGCGCGCTGGTTCAGGCCGACCGCGTCTTCAAACTCTTCCGCAGCGCCTTTCTCGGCAAGGCGAGCCCGGTGCATTTCTTCTGGGGCAGCTTCGACCTCGCGGTCACGCGCTTTTCCGGTCGCGCGGCGCCGCCGCATCCCGGCGGCGTGCCCGGCCTCCCTGATCCCGTGACACGCGAAGCCTATTCGCACGAGGTCAGCAGCGCGGGCTTCTGGCCAGGCAACGATGCTTTTCCCGAACCCGCCTTCTATTCCTACGCCTATCCCGAACCGCCGGGCTTTCGCGATCATCCCATCCCGGCCGAAGCGCGCTTTGACGCCGCGATGGGCGAATATCTTTTGCCCTATGAGGCGGTGCGCACCGCATCCGCGCCCGACCGACTCTTGCTCGATTTTCTGAGCGCCACCTATGCCGCCGCCGCGGACGGCGCAAACTGGGACCGCGCCGCGCTCGAATGCCCGCTTGGTGTGCCCGCGCAGGTTCGCGAAACGGGATAATCCACCGCGGACGCCCCGAAAGAATTGGCGAAAAACCGCGCATTTCCACGAATTTGGCGTTTTCGTTGCAACGAAGCGCGGCCTCCCCGCGTTTAGCCTCCAGTCAAGCAAGGGAGACCTTTTATATGCGTAAGTTCGTTATCACCCTCACCGCCGCTTCGGCCCTCGCGCTCGGCGCCTGCCAGAGCCCGGCCGCCGACAAGGTCGAGGATCAGGCTGAAGCCCAGGCCGAAGCCATCGACGAGCAGGCCGATGCGATGCCCGAAGGCGCCGCCAAGGAAGCCATGGAGCAGAAGGCCGACGTCGTCGAAGAACAGGGCGAGGAAAAGGCCAACGCCATGGACGACAACGGCGAGATCGCTCCGTCGGAAACCGGCGTCGGCGACACGCAGAAGAAATAGTCCTTCGCCCGTGTGGGCAAAGGGAGGGCGCCGCGGCTTGTCCCCGGCGCCCTTTTTCGTGCGCGCGATATTTTGGCTCGCCCGGCCGCCCTGTGACGACCGTCACCGCGACGTCGTGAAGACGAGCTTATGGAGTCGGGCGTAGCCAGCAATCCCGGAAACGGGCGCAGCGGCCTCACCCTTCCGCCGCTGGCCGCGACCCCCGGCGGCGGGAGGGACTAGGCGCCGCCTGGCTTCAGATTGCCGCGAGCGCATGAAAGACTTCCTCGACGCCCGGCGCCTCCTGATCGGCGCGCAGCGACGATATGCCGGCCGCGACGTCGAGCTCATATTCGGCGACCCCCGCCGACTCCGACTTCCACTTTGCGCCGAGCGACTTCACCAGCCGCCGCGCTGCGTCATTTTCCGACAGCATATGGATGTCGAGCGTCAGCATATCCTCGGCCAGGCACTGGATGAGCAGCGCCGCCGCGAGCATCCGTGCCAGCCCCTTGCCCTGAAACTCGTCGACCACCGCGACCGAGAATTCGCCCGCGACGCCGCCCGGACAGTGGCGCACCGCATGCACCGCGCCGATCGCCGGACGATCGGGGCATTCGGCGCAGAGCGCGCCCCAGCCGATATGATTGTGCCCGTCGACGTCGGCCAGCCGCTTCACGACCGCGTCGGGCAATACCGGCGCGGGCGAAAAGAAGCGCAGATAGCGCGACTCCGCCGACAGCCGCGCGATCCCGTCGCGAATGCGCTCTTCATCGGCGGGGGTGATCACGCGCAGCGACACCAGCGTCCCGTCGTTGAGCGCGCAATGCACGATGATGTCGTCGATCGGAGCGGGTAAGGTCGCCATCGCAATCCCCTGTGTCGCGCGACGATACAGGCCGCCGCCGCGAATCACAAACGCCGCCCGCGCGCCGCGCGAAGCGCCTTGGGACAGGGTGAAAGTCCCAAGAAATTTAAGATGTTAAGCTGGCCTCATTCAAACCCATGCCGCGAGGTTCGATTTCGGTGCGCCCCCTGCTCTCTCTCCCCACGCCCGCCGCTGCGAGCGTCGACCTCGACCGACCCGAAACGCTGGGTGAACGCATCACCCGCCTGCGCCGCACGCGCAGTCTGACTCAGACGCAGCTCGCCGAACGGCTGAGCGTGACCGTCGCAACCATCAGCTATTGGGAGCATGATCGTTCGCGGCCCAAGGCGGCGCGGCTTCGATCGCTGGCGTATGCGCTGGGCGTATCGGTGTCCGAACTTGTCGGGCCGGAGTTCGCTCTGCCCTCCGCGAGTCTTCCCGGACTGATCGCGCGCATGCGCTCCGAAATCGCGAGCGCCGCCGGCACCAGCCCATCGAAGGTGCGGATCGTCATCGAGATGTAACGATTTCGCCCCGACCGGCGGCGGCCTTCGGCTTTACCACGACCCGCTCAGGCGTCGTCGCCCATCCGCAGCGCGGCGATGAAGGCTTCCTGCGGGATGTTCACATTGCCATATTCGCGCATCCGCTTTTTGCCCTCTTTCTGCTTTTCGAGGAGCTTCTTCTTGCGGGTCGCGTCGCCGCCGTAACATTTGGCGGTCACGTCCTTGCGCAGCGCGGCGATGGTTTCGCGAGCGATCACCTTGCCGCCGATCGCGGCCTGGATCGGGATCTTGAACATGTGGCGCGGGATCAGGTCCTTCAGCCGCTCGCACATGCCGCGGCCGCGCGTTTCGGCGGTGCCGCGGTGGACAATCATGCTCAGCGCATCGACCGGCTCGTTGTTGACGAGGATGCTCATCTTGACGAGGTCGCCGGGGCGGTGCCCGATCTGGTGATAGTCGAAGCTGGCGTAACCACGGCTGATGCTCTTCAACCGGTCATAGAAATCGAACACGACTTCGTTGAGCGGCAGTTCATAGGTGATCTGCGCGCGGCCGCCCACATAGGTCAAATTCTTCTGCACCCCGCGGCGGTCCTGGCACAGCTTCAGGATCGGGCCGAGATATTCGTCGGGGACATAAATCACCGCCTCGATCCACGGCTCCTGAATCTCGTCGATGCGGTTCGGGTCGGGCATGTCGGCGGGGTTGTGGAGTTCGATCTCCTTCGCCGCCTCATTCTTGGTGTGGCCGAGCTTGAGCTTGTACACCACCGACGGCGCGGTGGTGATCAGGTCGAGGTCATATTCGCGGGTCAGCCGCTCCTGAATGATCTCGAGGTGGAGCAGGCCGAGGAAGCCGCAGCGGAAGCCGAAGCCGAGCGCGGCCGAGCTTTCCATCTCGAACGAGAAGGAGGCGTCGTTGAGGCGCAGCTTCTGGATGCTCTCGCGGAGCTTCTCGAAGTCGTTCGCGTCGGTCGGGAACATGCCGCAGAAGACGACGGGCTGGACTTCCTTGAACCCCGGCAGCGCCTTCGCCGCAGGCTTCCTGGCGTCGGTCACCGTGTCGCCGACGCGCGCCTGCGCGACGTCCTTGATCTGCGCGGTGATGAAGCCGATCTCGCCGGGGCCGAGCTCAGAAAGCTGCTCGATCTTCGGCGTGAAACAGCCGACACGGTCGATCAGATGGGTGGTCCCCGCCTGCATGAACTTGATTTGCTGGCCTTTTTTGAGCACGCCGTCGATCACGCGGATCAGGATGACGACGCCCAGATAGGGGTCGTACCAGCTGTCGACGAGCATCGCGACGAGCGGCGCGGCGGCGTCGCCCTTCGGCGGCGGGATGCGCGTGACGATCGCCTCCAGCGCTTCCTCGATACCGATGCCGGCCTTGGCGCTGGCGAGTACCGCGTCGTCGGCGGGCAGGCCGATGATATCCTCGATCTCGGCCTTCACCTTGTCGACGTCGGCCGCGGGCAGGT
>CAUUIU010000287.1:0-4454 GCA_963545025.1 uncultured Sphingopyxis sp.
GCTTCGTCCTTGATCGCGGGGAATACCGTGTCGATTGCGGCGGTGTTCGCGGCACACGGCGCGAACAAGGTCAGCGCGCGTGCGATCTCGTAGGGAGAGGTGTAGCTGCAATCCTCATGCCGGCTCGTCGTTGCGCCGATCGCTGCGGGCAGATCTTCGGCACCCCAGGTCAGGCCGAGCAGACGGTCCTTCACTTCGCGATAGCTGCCGAGCGTGAAGATCGCTGCGGCCGTCTCTGTCGCGATCGGCAGGATGGCGGGCAGCGATACGTCGCGTGCCGATTCGCTGCGGAGAATGGTGTCGAGTTGCAGAATGCTCGGCGCGCCCTCGGCCTTGGGCAACATGATCGCATCGGGCCGTGCGCCGGCGATTGCGGCGACGTCGGCGGCGGTCATATGACCGTCGAGCGGATTGACCCGCACCAGCGTAATCACCTCGCGCGTGCCCGACAGATAGTCCGCAACAGCAGCGCGCGCCGCTTCCTTGTTCGCCAGCGATACCGAATCTTCAAGATCCAGGATGATCGCGTCGGCGCCCGACGCCGCGGCCTTGGCGAAGCGTTCGGGCCGGTCGCCGGGAACGAAGAGGAGGGATCTGAGACGCATTAGTTCGCTTTCCGCTGGATAAGGGCAGAACGCTCGCACTGGCAGACAAGTTCATCGCGCTGATTGATGCAGCGGTGCAGGAAGGTCACGATACCCGCATTGGGCCGCGATTTCGATTCTTTCAGGCCGATCACTTCGCTTTCCGCCCGCAGCGTGTCGCCGATGAACACCGGCTTCGGCATCACCAGCTTGTCGTAGCCGAGGTTGGCGACGAGCGTTCCGAGCGTCGTGTCGCCGACCGACAGGCCGACCATCAGGCTGAAGGTGAAGGTGCCGTTGACGAGGATCTGGCCGAATTCCGACGCCTTCGCGGCCTCGATATCGAGGTGCAAGGGTTGCGGATTGTGCGTCATCACCGTGAACAGCAGATTGTCGGTTTCGGTCACCGTGCGGCGGATATCGTGAGTGATCGTCTCGCCGACCGTCCACTCATCGAAATATTTGCCGGCCATCAGGCGTCTTCCTTCTCGATCCGCGCGAGCAGCGCTTCGACCTGCACCTGCGTGCCCGGCGTCGCGTTGAGCTCTGCCACCACGCCGTCGAACGGCGCGGTAAGGCTATGCTCCATCTTCATCGCTTCGAGCGTGAGCAGCTTCTGGCCTTTGGTCACCCGGTCGCCCGCCGCAACCTCGACGGCGATGACCTTGCCGGGCATCGGCGAGAGGATCGCGCCGTCACCCGCCGCCCCGCCCGCGCTGCCTTCGGCGCGCCAAGGTGCGAGTTGCCAGACCGAGCCACCCTCGGCGACAAGCATCGCGGGCGAGGGCTCTTCGGCGCCGGGACCATGGAGGTCGACGTCGACGCGCTTGCCGTCGAGCAGGAAGGGCGCGCGCCGCACGTCGGGCGCATTGAGGCGGAAGCCCGCCTGCAACGAGCGCGGCACCATTGCCATCGCGGCGTTGGTCAGGGCCTGCGTGGTCGGAACCGGCTCTTCGGTCATCGCATCGCCGTCGCGGCCGATGAGCCCCGTATCGACAGTGCCCGCTACGAAATCGGGATGGTCGAGCGCATTGATCAGAAATGCCGAATTGGTCCTGACCGGCCAGATTGCGCTATCCTCAAGCATCTCCGACAGCAGTTCGCGCGCTTCCTCGCGATCTTCGCCCCAGGCGATGACCTTCGCAATCATCGGGTCATAGAAGGGCGAGACTTCGGCGCCTTCATAGACGCCGGTATCGACGCGGCCGATGTGCTCGGGCAGCTGGAACAGTTCGAGCGTGCCGATCGAGGGGAGGAAGCCCTTTGCCGGATCTTCGGCATAGAGACGGGCTTCCATCGCCCAGCCGTTGATCGCGAGCTGCTCCTGTGCGAGCGGAATCGTCTCGCCCGATGCAACGCGAAGTTGCCATTCGACCAGATCGACGCCCGTAATTTCTTCGGTGACCGGATGCTCGACCTGCAGGCGCGTGTTCATTTCCATGAACCAGATGCGGTCGGCGCGCAGTCCTTCGCTGGCGTCGGCGATGAATTCGATCGTGCCGGCGCCGACATAATCGACCGCCTTCGCCGCGCGCACCGCGGCAGCGCAGAGGTCGGCGCGCGTCGCGTCGTCCATGCCAGGGGCAGGGGCTTCCTCAATCACCTTTTGATGGCGGCGCTGCAGCGAGCAGTCGCGCTCGAACAGGTGCACGACATTGCCGTGCGTATCGCCGAAAACCTGAACCTCGATATGGCGCGGGGTCAGGATATATTTCTCGATCAGCACATGGTCGTTCCCGAACGAGGCGGCAGCCTCGCGCTGGCACGACGCGAGCGCGTCGGCGAAATCTTCCGCCGCGTCGACCTTGCGCATCCCCTTGCCGCCGCCGCCCGCAACCGCCTTGATCAGTACGGGGTAGCCGATCTGCGCAGCCCGTTCGGCGAGGTAGGCGGGGTCCTGGTTCTCGCCCATATAACCCGGCGTCACGGGCACCCCGGCGTCGGCCATCAGCTTCTTCGCGGCGTCCTTGAGGCCCATCGCGGTGATCGATGAGGGCTTCGGCCCGACCCAGACGAGCCCGGCATCGGCGACCGCCTGCGCGAACTCGGCATTTTCGGAGAGGAAGCCATAACCCGGATGGATCGCCTCGGCACCGGTTTGCTTTGCGGCGGCGATGATCTTCTCGCCGATAAGATAGCTCTCACGCGCTGGCGACGGCCCGATATGCACCGCCTCGTCGGCTTCGCGCACATGCAGCGCCTTCGCGTCGGCGTCCGAATAGACTGCAACGGTGCGGATACCCATCTCGCGCGCGGTGCGGATGATGCGGCAGGCGATCTCGCCACGGTTGGCGATGAGGAGGGATTTGATCATTGCTTGTTTCTTTCGAGTTCTTGCCGCTTCATGCCCTGCGCCTTTTTCCATTCAATATCCGATCCGAAATGCCGACTGGACAATGTCTCGCGGCTCAGGACGCGCCATTGTCCATTCCGCCTTTCGCAAACATATCGAAACTCGTTGACGCTGTAGGGACCGGCATTCTCGTAGCCGCCATCGAACCCCAGATACTGAACTTTTGATTTTTCGGAGGTGACAACAATAGCGCGGTTTCTCGACACGTCGGTGCTGCGGAAAATCAGTGTTGAGTCATATTGTATGCCCAAACCCGCAATGGGCACCTCTTTGAAGGGTCTTTTTTCTTTGCTCAGGCTATCAGATTTATCTCTGATAATCATGCCGTCAGGCCACCATGCTTGGATTACTCCGTCCCAGCTCTTGGCGTCATAGGCATCGCGCAAATAACTGATCACCGCCCTTGGACTGTTTTGAGAAGCCTGCGCGTCAACAGCGCCGGATAGGAAGGTTATTGCGGCGAGAACGAGAATCGCCTTCATCGTCACATCCTGAACACGCCGAAACCGCGGTCCTCGACCGGCGCGTTCAGCGTTGTCGAAAACGCGAGGCCGAGCACGTCGCGGGTCTGCGCGGGATCGATGATGCCATCGTCCCAGAGGCGCGCGGTGGCGTGATAGGGGTTGCCCTCGTCCTCATATTTCTGGCGGATCGGCGCCTTGAAAGCCTCGGTTTCCTCGGGCGTCCATTTGTCGGCGTCGCGGTGGACGGTCGCGAGTACGCTCGCTGCCTGCTCGCCGCCCATCACGCTGATCCGCGCATTGGGCCAGGTGAAGAGGAAGCGGGGCGAATAAGCGCGCCCGCACATGCCGTAATTGCCCGCACCGAAACTGCCGCCGATCAGCACGGTGATCTTGGGCACCGTCGCGGTCGCCACCGCGGTGACCAGCTTGGCGCCATGCTTCGCGATGCCCTCGGCCTCATATTTGCCGCCGACCATGAAGCCGCTGATGTTCTGGAGGACGGTCGCGAGTACGCTCGCTGCCTGCTCGCCGCCCATCACGCTGATCCGCGCATTGGGCCAGGTGAAGAGGAAGCGGGGCGAATAAGCGCGCCCGCACATGCCGTAATTGCCCGCACCGAAACTGCCGCCGATCAGCACGGTGATCTTGGGCACCGTCGCGGTCGCCACCGCGGTGACCAGCTTGGCGCCATGCTTCGCGATGCCCTCGGCCTCATATTTGCCGCCGACCATGAAGCCGCTGATGTTCTGGAGGAAGAGCAGGGGAATGCGCCGCTGCTGTGCCAGCTCGATGAAGTGCGCGCCTTTGACCGCGCTTTCGCTGAACAGCACGCCATTGTTGGCGAGGATCGCGACCGGGATGCCCCAGATATGCGCGAAACCGCAGACGAGCGTGCTGCCGAAGTTCGCCTTGAACTCGTGGAACTCGCTGCCGTCGACGATGCGCGCGATCACCTCGTGGACGTCATAGGGCGCGCGGACATCCTGCGGGACGATGCCGTATAGGTCCTGTCTCTTATACACATCTGACGCTGCCGACGAAGCTAGAAGTGTA
>CAUUIU010000288.1:0-4451 GCA_963545025.1 uncultured Sphingopyxis sp.
CGCGATCGCTCAGTGTCTCGTGGGCTCGGAGATGTGTATAAGAGACAGCACCGAGTTCGAGCATCACATCGGCAATCGCGGGGCATTGCGCGATTGCCGGGCGCTGCAGGTCGTTGCGCGCGGCCAGCAATTGCGCCCGCCCCGCCGGGTCGCCGTAAAGCGACCCGCGGTCGATCCCGTCCCACGCCGCGAAAACCGGGCCCGTCGCGACCGGCTCGCGCGGATTGACGAGCAGTACCGGTGTCCCGCCCAGCCGCAGTTCGGGTACCGGCGACAGTTGCTCGCCGACCCCCAGCCCCAGCGATGTCACGCTGGCCACACATGCGGCGACATCCGCCCCCAAAGGCGCAACGAGCCGTGCCAGCGCCGCATCGCCCAGTTCGGGCAGGAAGTGCCGCCGCACCAACCGTGCCATCGCCGCCGCATCGGCCGATCCACCGCCTATCCCCGCCGCCACGGGCAGGCGTTTCGTCAAAGTGACCGCGAGCTTCGGCACCCGGTCGGCGCCGTGACGCGCACGCATCAACGCCAGAGCGCGCAGCACCAGATTGTCGGGACCGGCGCTCAGCCCCTCGGCAAATTCGCCCTCGATCGTCAGGCTGTCGGCCTCGGCGGTCCGGGCTTCCAGCCCGTCGCCATGGTCGACGAAGGCGAACAAAGTCTCGATATCGTGATAGCCGTCGGCGCGCCGGCCCCGCACATGCAGCGCCAGATTGATCTTTGCCCACCCCGTTTCGACCATCGCGGTCACGGCGCGGTCGTCGCGGGCGTCAATCCATCGCGCAATTTTGCGCCCAGCCGCGTCGCCATATCGGCTTCGGCGAGCAACGCGGCGGCGCGCCAGACGTAGCGCGCCTGATATTTGCGCCCCGCCTGCCAATAGGCATCGCCCAGATGCTCGATGATCACAGCATTTTCAGGATCGCCCTGCTGCGCCTGTTCGAGCAATGGCACCGCCTCCTTAACCCGCCCGGTCAGGAAATAGGCCCAGCCGAGCGAATCGGTGATCGCCGCGCTTTGCGGTTCCTGTCGCCACGCCGCCTCGATCCGCGCCAGCGACTGCGGCACATCGTGGCGCCGTTCGAGCGCCGAATAACCGACGAAATTGAGCACGGTCGCATCATTCGGCCGCAACGTCACTGCCCGCTCCATCAGCAGCTTGGCGGCCGCCCAGTCGTCCGCCTGCAACAACAGTTCGGCGCGCGCTATCAGCAACGAGCCACGCAGCGCACTTTCATCGGCTCCATCTCCCAGCGTCGCCTCGAGCCGTTCATAGGCGCGCTCCGCCGCCTTGGGATCGTCCGCCCGGCGCGCCAAATCGGCGAAGCGGACAAGCAGGCTGCGAACCGGCGGCTCCGCCGCTGCCGCGGTTTCGGCGAGCTTCGCCGCGCTAGCCGTATCGCCAGCCCCGGCCATCAGCTCGGCGCGGCGCATCGCAAGAACGGGAGGCAATGGCCGCTTCTCCACTGACAGCAATGCCAAGGCGGCTGCGTCCTGCCCGTTGCGATCGAGCGCTTCGACGAGCGCGCCGCGTGCCGTCATATCCTGATCGTCCAGCCAGAAGCTTGCTCGCGCAAACAGCAGCGGCAGTTTCGGTGCGCCGTTCGGCAGGCGCGACAGATTGTCGGCGAGCATCGCGAGCCAGTGCGCCACCCCGGCGCGCGGCGTCGACACCGGCTGGTCGGGGAGCAGCAGCAACGGGTCCTCGCGCGATCCGGCGGCGAGCGCGATGCGGTTGCGCAGCCGATCCGCCGCCGTCGCCTGCCCCGCCCGGTTAAGCGACGCCACCAGGCGCAGCGCGACCAGCTGGCTCGTGCGGTCGGTCAGCATCGTTTCGTCGGCTAGCGCCACCGCCTCCGCGGTGCGCCCGGAAGCCAGCCGCACGAGCGCCGCCTCCAGCGCCATCGCGGGCTCGGGCCGTCCCTTGCCGAAAGCCGCAAGCAAGTGCCGCTCGGGATTCGCCTCGCGCGCGCCGACGTCGATCCAGCTCGCCATCGCTGGCTGGATGAGCCGCGCAATCGCGTCGCCCCCGGTCTTGTCGCCGCGCCCGGCCAGATAAGCGCGCGCGCCTTTCCAATCCGACCGCCGCATCGCGTCGACCATTAGCACCAGCTGCGCATCGAACCGGCGGTCGCCGCCCGCCCAGAGTTGCGCCGCCGCGCTGCGCGCCGCCGCCAGATCGCCGGCCTCGATCGCCTGTTCGAGCATCCGCCCGCGCAGGCCCGGGATTTCAGGCGCATGGCTGGCCAGCACGGTCAGCGCCGACAGCGCCTCCGCCGGCGCGCCCGCATCCTCGGCGAGCCGCGCCTTCACCAACGCATTGAGGGCCGCGCCGCCGTCCTCGGCCGCCTGCACCGGCATTGCGAGCGCCAGCGCGCCGATGGCGGCGACCGGCGCTGCGATAAAGCGGGCGAACTTACATATTGGGGTAATTGGGGCCTCCGCCGCCTTCGGGGGTGACCCAGTTGATATTCTGGGTCGGGTCCTTGATGTCGCACGTCTTGCAATGGACGCAATTCTGCGCGTTGATCACGAATTTCGGGTCGCCTTCGGCTTCTCCGACAATCTCGTAAACGCCCGCCGGGCAATAACGCTGCGCGGGTTCGTCATACATCGGCAGATTATATTCGACCGGGATCGACGGGTCTTTGAGCTGAAGATGGACCGGCTGGTCCTCTTCATGATTGGTGTTCGAGATGAACACCGAGGACAGGCGGTCAAAGGTCAGCACGCCATCGGGTTTCGGATAATCGGGTTTCGGCATGATGTCAGCGCGATAGAGGCTCTCATTGTCGGGATGATGCTTCATCGTGAAGGGCATCTTGATCTTGAGCGTTTCGGCCCACATCGTGATCCCCGACAGGATCGTGCCGGTGAAATCGCCAAATTTCTCGACGAGCGGCAGCACGTTGCGGACGACGCTCAGCTCCTTCTTGACCCAGCTGGCGTCAAAGGCCGTCTGATAGGCTTCGAGCGTGTCGCTCGACCGCCCCGCGGTCACTGCGGCGAAGGCGGCCTCAGCCGCCATCATGCCCGACTTCATCGCCGTATGGCTGCCCTTGATGCGCGGCACGTTCAGGAAACCGGCGGTGTCGCCGATCAGCGCCCCGCCCGGGAAAGCGAGCTTCGGCACCGACTGCAAGCCGCCGTCGCTGATCGCGCGCGCACCATAGGAGACGCGCTTGCCGCCCTTCAAAATTTCCGCGATCGCGGGGTGCGTCTTCCACTTCTGCATCTCCTGGAACGGGGAGATGTGCGGGTTGCGATAGTTCAGCCAGGTCACGAAACCGAGCGCAACCTGCCCGTTCGCCTGATGATAGAGGAAACCGCCGCCGTTAGCGTACTGGTCGAGCGGCCAGCCCTGCGTATGGATCACGCGGCCCGCCGCATGGTTCTCGGGCTTGATGTCCCACAGTTCCTTGACGCCGAGACCGTAAACCTGCGGCTCGCAATTGGCGTCGAGGCCGAACTGCGGTTTGATCATCTTGGTCAAATGGCCGCGCACGCCCTCCGCGAAAAATGTATATTTCGCATGGAGTTCGAGGCCGGGGGCGTAGTCGCCCTTGTGGCTGCCGTCGCGCGCGATGCCCATGTCGCCGGTCGCGACGCCTTTGACCGATCCATCCTCGTTGTAGAGGATTTCGGAGGCTGGAAAGCCAGGGAAGATTTCGACACCCAATCCCTCGGCCTGCTCGGCGAGCCAGCGGCAAAGGTTGCCGAGGCTGCCGGTGTAGGTGCCGACATTGTGCATGAACGGCGGCGTGATGGCGTGCGGCAGCCCGAACTTCTTCGTCTTGGTCAGCACCCAATGCTGGTTGTCGTTGACCGGCACTTCGGCGAGCGGACAGCCCTGCGCGCGCCACTCGGGCAGCAATTCGTCGAGACCCTTAGGGTCGACGACCGCGCCCGACAGGATATGCGCGCCGACTTCGGAGCCCTTTTCGAGGATGCAGACCGACAATTCGCTGCCGGCTTCATTTGCCAATTGTTTGAGGCGGATCGCCGCCGAAAGCCCCGCCGGCCCTGCGCCGACGATGACCACGTCATAGGGCATCGATTCCCGTTCGCTCACCGCAAATACCTTTCTGCCGTCCCTGCGCGGACATTCATCGTGCCCTGCGCTCATTCTGTCACGAAATGCGATGCCCGCCAATTGACGCGTCCGTCAACTGCCTGTTTGAAACAAAATCATGGGTGGGCAGAACTTGGCCTTACTGGCGGAAAGCTATTGCGACTGGTGGTCGCTGGCTGGCGTCGATGCGCTTGTCGGCGACGTGCCGGCGGGCTGGCTCGACGTGCATGCCGCCAATGACGTTGCGGCAAAGCCGAAACGCGTTGCCACGATCGAGCCCGTCCCGCTGCCGGCTGTGCTCCAGCGCCAGGAAGCACCCGCCGCGCCCGCGCCCCCACGGCGCGGACGACGACCCGCCGCGCCGGCACCCGCCGCAGCG
>CAUUIU010000289.1:0-4443 GCA_963545025.1 uncultured Sphingopyxis sp.
TGATCCGCGTGTCGGGTGTGCCGACCGAATGGATGACATGAACCGGCCCGGAGTTCAGGAAGCTGTTTTGCGCGATTTTGGTGTGCTGGGCGCCCGAAAGGCGCAGCGAAACGCCGCCCGCGCCGCTGTCGGCTACGCTCGACCCGGTCATCGCGAACCAGGGACCGAAGGTGCTTTCGTCGCTGCCCTTGCGCAGCAGGTCGGCGACCAGCGCGACGCGCGTGAAGCTGCTGCCCGTGATCGTCAGCCGCTCGACCGGATACCAGCCCTTGGCGTCCTGTTCGCCCGCCGCGGCGACGACGGTGCCGAGGTCGGCGAAGCTGCTGTCCTTGATGGCGATGGCGTCGGCGAAAGTGCCGGGGACGATGGCGATGCCGTCGACGCGCGCCGTCTTGCCGGGTCCGCGGACCGATACGCCGTCGAGGGTGAGGCTGTAGTTGGGTGCGATGCCGCTTTCGACGGCGATCAGCGCGGCGTCAGCGCGTGCGGCGCTTGCGTCGATCGCCAGATTTTCAAGTCGCAACCCGCCGCCGCCCGCGATCCGTGCGAGGCTGCCGTTCGCGACGCGGAGCACGGCTTTCGCGTCTTTCTTGCCTGCGATGGTGAGACGGTGGCGCAGCGTCAGCGGCGCGGCGATGTCATAGGTGCCCGCCCCGAGCGCGAGCGTATCGCCCGCCTGCGCGCCGTCGATCGCGCTTGCGAGCGATTGGCTCGCCCCGAGCGGGATGGTTTTTCCGGTCCCGAAAGCGGCCTCGGGCGCGGGTGTGCGATACCAGCTCGCGCCGACTTCCTCGCGTTTTACCGGCACCAGATCGCGCGGTGCGCCGATGGCGGCGAGCGCGGGGTCGGTGGGGTAGAGCAGGCCATTGGCGGCGCGGGCGAGGGCAATATCGCGCTGTTCGACGCCGGTTGTCAGCAGCGGCTTTTCGACCTTCGCCTCGACATTGCCCGCCAGTGCGATGCCCGTGATGTCGCCGTCGGCGCGGAAGGGATCGTTGCCCTTGGCGCCTACGATCAGATTGCGTTCGAACTTGCTGGCGACTGGCGGCGCCGAACGTTCGGCGTCGGCGCCGGCGGCGAAGGTGATGCGCGCGCTGTCGACGATCGAATTGCGCTCGATCACCGCATTGGCGACCTGGTGATAGCGATTGATCGCCGAATCAGGAACGCCGTTCATCACACTGATTGCGCTCTTCAAATCCTTGCCCGCCAGCCCCTCGAAATAATTGGCTCGGACGATCTGGTCGCGGTTGATGACGCGCACGCCGCCGCTGTCGGGGACCTGACCGCCGAGGAAGATGTTGCGCTCGACGAGGTTGCCGTTGCCGTGTCGGAGGACGAAGGCGCCCTGCGACGACAGCACCAGATTTTCGCGCAGGATATTGCCGCCCGATTTGACCGAGACGATCTCGACCTCGCCGCTGGTGCGGTCGAAGATATTGCGTTCGACGATGCTGTTCGAGGCCGAGAGCGATTCCTCGCTGGTGCCGATACGGATCGTCTCGCCGCCGTTCGAGCCCAAGGGCGGGCGCGGGCCGAAATAATTGTGATCGATGCGGTGGCGGTTGTCGAGCGGGTCGCCGGCGCGGCGGATGACCGCGAGGGTGACGCCGCTGTTGGTCTTGCCCTCGAAATGCGAATGATCGACGCGGTTGCCGGTGCCGTAAAGCGCGACCCAGATATCCTCGGCGCGGCGGTCGGGCTTGCTGTAGCCGTCGATCACGACTTCGGTAACGCGGCTGTCGGAGGCGAGGGTCTTTGAATCGCGGCGAAAGCTGATCACCTGATCGGACGGGCTGGCGCCGCCTCGGAAGACGAGGCCCGAGACGATGAGGTGGCGGCCGCCGAGGCGGAGATTCGACTGGCCGGTGAGCAGCACCTTGCCTTTGGTCGCCGCAGTCAGGGTTATCGGCTTGTCGGCGGTGCCGGTGCCGGTGAAGACGATCTGGAAGTCACGCCATTCGCCGTCGGCAAGAATGATCGAGTCGCCGGGCTTCGCGGCCTTCACCGCCGCCTTGAATTGCAGCTGGTCGGCGACCCTGATGTCGCGCGCGAGGCCGGATCCTGCCGCGGAAAGGCCGATCGCCACCGTCAAGGCGGCACGCAGCAGCATCATATCCATCCTCCCGATATCGTTATATCTGATATTGGTCTATAGAAGTGGTATGACGATATCAACCCTGTTTGGTTGACGATTTGACAAACCAATTTTGTGCGGACTAGCTGCGAAAGCCTTTCGGATCGATCCCAAGTCGCTGCATCTTGTCGTACAGCGTCTTTCGCGGCAGACCGAGGTGGCGCATCGTTTCAGCGATATTACCGCGGGTCTGCGTCAGTGTGTCATTGATGATCGTCGCCTCGAACCGCTGAAGCCGCTCGGCAAGCGACAGTTCGGAGGGCATGCCCGACAGGCCGGTATCGGACGGCAGGTTCATCACGACGCTATAGGCAAAATTCTTGAGTTCGCGGACGTTGCCGGGCCAGTCGTGCTCGACGAGATGGCGGCGGACATTGTCGTCGATGCGGAAACCCTCGACCCCGATCTTCGCCGCCGCCTCGTCGAGAAAGAAGGCGAAGGTCTGCGGAATGTCCGACCGGCGCTCGCGCAGCGGCGGCAGGCGCAGCTTCACGACGTTGAGGCGGTAATAGAGATCCTCGCGAAATGTGCCACCGCGCACCGCTTCCATCAGGTCGATCTTGGACGCCGCGACGATGCGCAGGTCGACGGGTTCGGGCGCCGGGGCGCCGATCGGCTGGACCTCGCGTTCCTCGATCACGCGCAGCAGCTTGGCCTGCACCGCGCCGTGCATCGTGTCGATCTCGTCGAGGAACAGCGTGCCGCGATGCGCGCTGCGGACACGCCCGGCCTGGCCGAGCTTGCCGCTCGCGCGGTCGACCAAGTCGCTGCCGAACAGCTCGGTCTCGGCCAGTTCGTGCGGCAGCGCGGCGCAGTTGACCGCGACGAGCGCGGCGGCGCTGCGCCGGCTGCGGCGGTGGAGCATGTGCGCGACCAACTCCTTGCCGGTCCCCGTCTCGCCCTCGATCAGCACGTCGATATCGGCCTGCGCCAGCTGGGCGATCGTTTCGCGGAGCCGGTCCATTGCGGCGCTTTCGCCGATCAGCGGACTGTCGATCGCGGCGGCGGCTGCGGTCAGCCGCCGGTTGTCGAGGATCAGCGCGCGGTGCGCGAGCGCACGCCGCGCGGCGCCTACCAGATGGTCCGATGCAAAGGGCTTGGTCAGGAAGTCAAAGGCGCCGTCGTGGAGCGCACGCACCGCCATCGCGACGTCGGCATGGCCGGTGATCAGGATGACCGGGATATCGGGGTCGATCGTATGGATCGCCGCGCGCAGTTCGAGCCCGTCCATGCCGGGCATCCGGATATCGGTGACGACAATGCCGGGGAAATCGGTGCCGATGCGCGAAAGGACGCTCGCGGCATCCTTGAACGCCTCGACCGACAGGCCCGCGAGGTCAAGCGTCTGTGCGTTCGCCAGGCGCAGGCTTGCATCGTCATCGACGAAGAAGATCGTCTGCTCGGCGGTGAAGAAGCTCATGCCGGCCTCAGCGTCAGGCGGAAGGCGGCGCCGCCGAGCGGCGAGTCGATCAAGGTCAGCGCGCCGCCGAATTCGGCCATGATGTCGCTCGCGATCGCGAGGCCCAGCCCAAGTCCATCGGGACGGCCGGTGACGAAGGGGGTGAAGAGCTGCGGCTGCAGGTCGGGCGGAACGCCGGGACCATTGTCACAGACATCGATGAGCACGGGGGCGTTGCCGTGGGCGCGCAGGACGATGCGCGGCTGCGCGACAGGCTGCACCGCGTCGGCCGCATTCTGGAGCAGGTTGACGAGCACCTGTTCGAGCCGCACCCGGTCGGCGCGGACCACCGCGTCGGGACCTTCGACCGCGATATCGACCGCGATGCCCTGCGCGCGCAGGCGGTCGCCGATCAGCAGCATCGTGCCGTCGATCGCCGACTGCACCGCCACCGGACCCAGCGGGGTCGGCGCCCGGCGCGCAAAATTGCGCAGTTCGCCGGTGATCGCACCGACGCGCGCGGTGAGGTCGACGATATGGTCCAGATTGCCGCGCGCCTTGTCGGCCTGTTCACGATCGAGGTAGCGCAGGCCGTTTTCGGCGAAGCTGCGGATCGCGGCGATCGGCTGGTTGATCTCGTGCGCGACGCCGGCGGTGATCTGGCCGATCGAACCGAGCCGGCTGGCCTGCGCCAGTTCCTCGCGCGCGGCGCGATAGCGACGGTCGGCTTCGGCCTGGCGGTCGGATGCGTGCCGCAATTCGTCGTTCGCGGCGCGCAAATCCTGCGTTCTTGCAGCGACCTCGCGTTCGAGTGCTTCGTGTGCGGCCTGGCGAAGCGACTGACGCTCGACGAGGCGGAGCCTGTCTCTTATACACATCTCCGAGCCCACGAGACACTGAGCGATCT
>CAUUIU010000290.1:0-4439 GCA_963545025.1 uncultured Sphingopyxis sp.
CTACACTTCTAGCTTCGTCGGCAGCGTCAGATGTGTATAAGAGACAGGCATGCGAGTGCCGGAGTGCGCAGCGGATAGTCGGTAATGCTGGCGATGGCCATGACGATGATGATGATCATACCCGCGCGCGCCATGATCCAGCCTTCGCGCGGCAGACGCAGAAGCGAGATCGAGCGCCGAAAAATCGCATATACGGCGATCACCATCAGGATCGCTGCGGCGAGACCGCCGTCGAGCAGCGGCTCGATCCAGTCGTTGTGCGCGTGATTGACATAGGAATCGCGGACGAGCGCCACCGATTCCACAACACGGTAGACGTCGGGAAACGTGCCCGACCCCGCGCCGACGGGAAAATAGGTGCCGATCATGCGGACGATCGGGCCCCACATCTGGAAGCGCAGCTCCTCACCCTCAGTGTCCGAAAAGATGCGGTCGAGCAGCGGCGAGCGGGACAGTAGGAAGAAGAGCGAGGCGGCGATTACGACGACCGCGGCGCTGGTTTCGATCCAGCGCGCGCGCAGCCACTGCTTCAAGCCAGCAACGCGCGTCGCCGACGGGTCGCGGGCGAGCAGCTGCGAACACAGCAGAATCGCCGCAAACAGTGCCAGCATACCTGTGCGCGATCCGGTCGCGAGGATCATCATCACCAGGAAAAGCACGATCATAGCGGCAATCACGCGGCGAAGCTGGCGGGTAACGGTGGCCGGCAGGAAATGCTCGCAATAGGCGATCACCGCAACGACGCCGGCGACGAGAAAGGCCGCCTGATGGTTCCGGTTTGCGAAAAGGCCGGTCGAAACCCCCTCGCTGAAGATGGTATAGAACCGCAGCCCCGGGCTGATCGGGCTCATCGCTTGCAACAACCCCAGTGCACCGGTCGCGCCCACCAGGAGGAGCACGATCAGGAAGATTCGGTAACGCTGCGCCTCGTTGAGTTCGCACATTAGCAGCAACGCGCCGAACGGCGCCGCAAGCGCATAAAGCGCGTTCCATGTCCGCCAGGGAACTAGGCTGATCGGGCGCCAGCTCTGGTCCTCACCCACCAGCCGCGCGACATCGGTCGCAAGCCCGCGACCGGGAAGCGACTGCCACAACGCCGGCGGTAGCGGAACGAGTTGGACGGCGACGAGCAGCACCACCGCGAGCGCGAAAAACAATATCCCGCGATGTTGCGCGATCACGCGGCGATCGAGACAAACGAGCCCGACGGCGAGCGCAACGATCGTCAGCGGACGCAGGATAATCAGCTGGCGCATGTCTTCGCGCGAACTGCCACCGAGCAGAAAGACCGCGACGAGCAGGCCGATCAGCGTGAAATAGGGCAGATTGTCGAGGATTCGCGACCCAAATGGGATGTCCGCACGAACAGAGCGAGATTTCCGGGGCATAAGTTAGGGCGTCATCCAATAATTCCAGTCGGCCGTATCGGCTGAAAAGCGCCTCGGGACCAGCGAAATATGCCAGTCACCCCGCGTAGAGCTGGCGTCATTAGTCAAAGATTTCAGCATCGGCAAGCCACGGCGCACCCGCATCGCGCTCCGACAGGAGCGGGGCGCCTGCGAGCGGCCAGTCGATGCCCATGGCGGGATCGTCCCAGCGCACGCTCCGTTCATGCTCGGGCGCGTAGTAATCGGTCGTTTTGTAAAGAAAATCTGCCGTTTCGCTCGTCACGACAAAGCCGTGCGCGAAACCTTGCGGAACCCACAGCTGGCGGTTGTTCTCGGCGCTCAACTCGGCGCCGAACCAGCGGCCGAACGTGGGAGAAGTACGGCGAACGTCGACCGCGACGTCGAATACCGAGCCGGCGACGACGCGGACCAGCTTACCCTGTGGCTGCTTCACCTGATAATGAAGCCCGCGCAGGACACCGCGCGCCGAACGGCTGTGATTGTCCTGCACGAACGGCCTATCGATGCCCGTCGCCGCCGCGAATTCGCGTGCGTTGAAGCTTTCCATGAAGAAACCGCGCTGGTCGCCGAACAGCTTCGGTTCCAGGAGCAGCACGCCGGGCAAGGCGGTTTCGATGATCGTATAGGGCATGGAGGCCTCGTCAGCGCAGCAGCTTGAGCAGATATTGCCCGTAATGGGTCTTGGCGAGCGGGTGGGCGAGGCGCGCGACCGCCTCGGCATCGATCCAGCCGGCGTGATAGGCGATTTCCTCGGGACAGGCGACCATCAGCCCCTGCCGCTTCTGCAGCGTCGCAATGAAGCTGCTCGCGTCGAGCAGGCTGTCATGCGTCCCCGTGTCGAGCCACGCGAAGCCGCGCCCCATCGTCTCGACATTGAGCTGCCCCATGTCGAGGTAGCGCGCGTTGACGTCGGTGATCTCAAGCTCGCCGCGCGCCGAAGGCTTGATATCGGCGGCGATGTCGCAGACCTGCCCGTCATAGAAATAGAGGCCGGTCACCGCATAGTTGCTCTTGGGCTCCGCGGGCTTCTCCGCGATGCTCAGCGCGCGCATGTCGGCGTCGAATTCGACCACGCCATAGCGTTCGGGGTCGTTCACATAATAAGCGAACACCGTCGCCCCCTCGTCGCGAGCGTTGGCGCTCTGGACCAACTTCACCAGATCGTGGCCATGATAGATATTGTCACCGAGAATCAACGCGCTGGGATCTGTACCGACGAAGTCGCGGCCGATGATGAACGCCTGCGCCAGCCCGTCGGGCGACGGCTGCACCGCATAGCTCAGGTTCATGCCCCACTGGCTGCCGTCGCCGAGCAGTTCGGCGAAGCGCGGCGTATCATGCGGGGTCGAGATGATCAGGATATCGCGCATTCCAGCGAGCATCAGCGTGCTCAGCGGGTAATAGATCATCGGCTTGTCATAGATGGGCACAAGCTGTTTCGAGACCACCTTGGTCGCCGGATGAAGCCGCGTGCCCGACCCGCCGGCGAGGATGATGCCCTTGCGATTTGCCATCATAACCAGTCCTTTGCCCTAGCCGGCCAGAAACTCGTCGAGCATATGCCCGAGCGGGATCGACCAGTGCGGAAGCGAAATCGAAAAATGGTCGCGGATCTTCTGCGTGTCGAGCCGCGAATTGAGCGGCCGCGCCGCCGGCGTCGGATAATCGCTTGTCGCGATCGCCGCGACCTGCTCGGGACCACAGCGTAGCGGACGACCCGCGGCAATCGCATGGGCAATGACCGCCTGCGCAAAGCCGTGCCAGTTCGTCTCGCCCGCCGCCGCGAGGTGATAGACACCCCCTGCCCCGCCGCTGTCTAACGACTGGCGCGTGCAATGGGCGGTGACGTCGGCGATCAGCTCGGCGCCCGTCGGCGCGCCGAACTGGTCGCCGACGACGTTCAGCGCGTCGCGCTCGGCCGCCAGCCTCAGCATCGTCTTCGCAAAATTGTTGCCGCGCAGCGCATAGACCCAGCTTGTGCGGAAGATCAGTGCGCGTGCACCGCTCGCGAGGACCAACTGCTCACCCGCCAGCTTGGTCGTGCCATAGATATTGAGCGGGCCGGTCGGGCTGTCCTCGCGCCAAGCGGCGGTGCCGCTGCCGTCAAAAACATAGTCGGTGCTGTAGTGAACGAAGAGCGCGCCGCACCGTGCCGACGCTGCGGCCATCGCGCCGGGCGCCTCAGCGTTCACACGCAACGCCGCCTCATCTTCGCTTTCGGCGCGATCGACCGCGGTATAGGCGGCGGCGTTCACGACCAGCTTCGGCGACAGCGCATCGATCGTCGCCGCGACGCCCGCGGGATCGTTCAGATCCCCGCAGAGGCCGTCGGCGTTGCGCGACGCGTCGCGGACGAGCGGAACCACGTCGCCGAGCGGCAGCAGGCTGCGACGCAGTTCCCACCCGACCTGTCCGTCGGCCCCGAAAAGCGCAATCGTCATGCCGCGCCTTCGTCGCCATATTGCACCGCGACCCAGTCGCGATAGGCGCCGCTCATCACGCGGTCGGCCCATTCACTGTTGGCGAGATACCAGTCGACGGTCTTGCGGATGCCGGTCTCGAAGCTTTCCTCGGGCCGCCAGCCAAGCTCGCGCTCGATCTTGCGCGCGTCGATCGCGTATCGACGGTCGTGACCTGGGCGATCGGTCACGTAGCTGATCTGCTCGCGATAGGATCGCCCGTCGGCGCGCGGCTTCTTCTCGTCGAGCAGCGCGCAGATCGTCTGGACGATCTCGATGTTCGGCTTCTCGTTCCAGCCGCCGATATTATAGGTTTCGCCCGGTGCGCCCGCATCGAGCACACGCGCGATGGCGCGGCAATGATCGCGGACATACAGCCAGTCGCGCACCTGCATCCCGTCGCCATAGACGGGCAGCGGCCTACCCGCGAGCGCGTTGACGATCATCAGCGGGATCAGCTTTTCAGGGAAATGAAAGGGACCGTAATTGTTGCTGCAATTGGTGATTAGCACCGGCAGGCCATAGGCTGTCTCTTATACACATCTGACGCTGCCGACGAAGCTAGAAGTGT
>CAUUIU010000291.1:0-4438 GCA_963545025.1 uncultured Sphingopyxis sp.
ACACTTCTAGCTTCGTCGGCAGCGTCAGATGTGTATAAGAGACAGGGGGACAGCTGTGCGCGTTTTGGCATTGGCTTCACAGAAGGGCGGGTCGGGTAAGACGACCTTGTCGGGACATCTCGCGGTGCAGGCGCAGCTTGCCGGGGCAGGACCCGTCGTCCTGATCGATATCGATCCGCAAGGCTCGCTCGCCGACTGGTGGAACGAGCGCGAAACCGACCTTCCGGCTTTTGCCCAGACCACCGTCGCGCGGCTGGCTTCGGACCTTGAGATCCTGCGCCAGCAGGGCTTCAAGCTGGCGGTCATCGACACGCCGCCGGCGATCACCATGGCGATCCAGAGCGTGATTTCGGTCGCCGAGCTGATCGTCGTCCCGACGCGTCCCAGCCCGCACGACCTTCGCGCCGTCGGCGCCACCGTCGACCTTTGCGAACGCGCCGGCAAACCGCTGGTGTTCGTCGTCAACGGCGCGACGCCCAAGGCCAAGATCACCAGCGAAGCGGCGGTCGCGCTGTCGCAGCATGGCACTGTCGCCCCGATCACGCTGCACCATCGCACCGACTATGCCGCCTCGATGATCGACGGCCGCACGGTGATGGAAGTCGACCCCAACGGCCGCTCGGCCGACGAAATCCGCCAGCTTTGGACCTATATGAGCGATCGCCTCGAAAAGAATTTCCGCCGCACCGTGTTCAGCGCCCCGATGCCGGCCCAGGCCGGTTATGGCGCAGTCCGTCCGATGGGTGGTGGCTTCGGCCGCCGCATCGCTGGTCAGTGAGGGGAGCGGAAACCATGGGCGAACCCAAACCTCTCGCATCGCTGAGCGCCGGACTGCTGGCCCGCAAGGGTGGCGCACGGCCCGCCATGCGCCGCCAGCCGCTGGGCAGCGGTCCCGCAACGATGAACAGCATGGGTTATGACGACCTCGGCTGGAACGACATGGGCTATGACGTCGATCCCGACCAGTCGGACGACGCGTCGCACATGGTCGACCTGAAGCCGCTGCTCGCCGGATCGGTGCTCGCGCACAATGTCGAGGCCGAAACCGCGGTCGATGACGGCGACGGCACCGAACTGACGCCGCCGCAGCTGACCGACGTTCTGGCCGAAGGCGAGAATTTCGAGATCGAAGCGGCCGAAGTGCCCGAGATCGTCCGTCAGCAGGAATCGCTGATCGACCGCGTTGCCGCCGTGGCGCGCAAGGTCGAAGCGCGCCCGGCGCCGAAGCCGAAGGCAACCCGCCAGCCGCGCGCGCTCCGCGCCCGCGAAAAGGCAGCCTTCACGCTGCGCCTCGACGCCGAGCGCCACCTGCGCCTGCGTCTGGCGAGTGCGGTGACCAACCGGTCGTCGCAGGTGATCCTGACCGATCTGCTCGACGAATATCTTTCGAGCCTGCCGGAAATCGACGCGATGGCGAGCCGCCTGCCGGCTGCCCGTCCTTCGCGCCAGACGATGCAACCCTAAAACGACAACGGGGGACCTGACATGAACCGCAAGATGCTGACGAAGCTGGCTATTTCGGGATTTGCCTTGAGCCTGGCAACCGGGTTCACCGGGGTGGGCTCGATGGCCGCGCCGTCGGGTGCCGACTCCGTACCCGCTGCTGCCAAATCGGCCGACAAGGCGCGTGCAGCGCTGGAAGCCGGCAAGGTTAGCAAGGCTGTCAGCTTCGCCGAAGCCGCGGTGTCGGGCGCTCCGCGCGACGCGGGTTACCGCGCGCTGCTGGGTCAGGCCTATCTGGGTGACGGCCGTTTCGATTCGGCGGCAACCGCGCTGACCGAAGCGATGGATCTGGGCGCGACCGACAGCAACACGGTCATCGCGCTGACGCTGGCGCGCATCGCGCAGGGCCGTCAGCAGGACGCGGTCGCGCTGCTCACCAAGCATCGCGACACCGTTCCCGCCGCCGACCTCGGCCTCGCGCTCGCGCTGGCCGGTGACAGTGAAGCGTCGATCTATGTGCTGACCGAAGCCGCGCGTACCGAAGGCGCCAATGCCCGCACGCGGCAGAATCTGGCGCTCGCTTATGCCCTGTCGGGCCGCTGGGCGCAGGCGCGCATCCTCGCCTCGCAGGACCTGAGCCTTGCGAAAGTCGAAACGCGCATGACCGAATGGTCGAAGCTGGCCGAACAGCCGGGCCCCTCGTTCCAGGTCGCAAGCCTGATCGGCACCAAGCCGCGGGCCGATGCCGGCATGCCCGTCCGCCTCGCGCTGGCCAATTTCCCCGGCGCGCAGATGGCCGCCGTGGAAACCCCGGTCCAGCTTGCCAGCGCCGACCCGGCGCCGGTCGAGAATTTCGCACCGCCGCCGCCGGTGATGGCGTCCGTCGTCGCGGATGCGCCGAGCGCGATCCGCACCGTCGAACTGCCGATGCCGCAGCGCACCGCCGACGGCGTCGTGCCGGTCACCGAATTGCCGCAGCCGAAGCCCGCGGGCGAGGTCATCCTGGCCGACGCCGCGCCCTATCGCGCCGCGCCGCGCATCGAAGGCGAGGGGCGTATCCGCCCGGCGCTGAAGCAGGCGATCGCGATGGCGAACGACATGCTGCCCAAGGCGATCGCGTTCAACGCGCAGAAGCCGAATGGCTGGGCGGTCCAACTCGGCGCCTATGACAGTCTGGGCATCGCCAAGGAAAAATGGGGGACGCTGAAAAAGCGCAATGCCATGCTGACGAGCTTTCCCGCGTCGAGCCATGCGGCAACTGTGAAGGGTCGCACCTTCTATCGCCTGACGGTCAACGGCCTCGCGACGCGCGCCGACGCGACCAACCTGTGCAAGCAGCTGAAGGCGCAGGGCCAGCAGTGCTTCATCCGAGCGATGGGCGGCAGCGAGAGCATCCAGTGGGCGGCAAAGTCGACCCCGCTGCGGATCGCCTCGCGCTAAGAAAAGAGTTTTAAGTTACGGGGGGGAGGGGCGTGGCCGTGAGGCCGCGCCTCTCTGTTTTTGGGGACTGACGACTAAGGACCGGTTGCGGACTGGCAGCTTTTGGTTCGAAATCGGCAGAAGCTGACGTCGCGATTAATACCGCAGGGTCGGTGCGGATCGACCGCTCGCGCCTCACGTGTTAGATTGAGGCATGGGTGAGAAGGATTCCGGCTGGCCGGACGAGCTTGACGACGAGGGGGCCATGGACCGACTGCAGTCGATCCTGCTTCTCGGCTGTGAGGGCAACCAAGACTTATCTCGAGGACGGGACTATAAGGCGGTGCGCCGCGTGCTATTGGATCGTTCCGACTTAGCCGATGTGGTGCCGAGATTCGTCCGGTCACAACGCGACCTTTCTGGATTTTGGACCTACATAAAGAACTTTGCGCCAAGCTACGAACAGCGGCGGGCCCACGTGCGTGAAAATATGGCGCCGCTGTTCGACCGGATGGAAGGCCATACGAGGCCGCCCGTTCGATCGACCAAATGGACCGGCAAACGTACGGCCAGCCAGCAAGCCCAAGTCGTGCTGGCGCTGGGGTTTGACGCGCTCGCGGGGGTTGACGCCTTGCTGGATGAGCAAGAGCGCCCTCTTCACAACGGCGGACCGACAGAACCGGAGCGGCTTGAAGCCATTGAGCACCTGAAAGCTCTTCATGCAGAGCTGGGGGAACTCATCCGGCTCGCGGAAGCTGAGTTACCGTTAGATGATCAGCTACGCCGTGTGCGATCATTGAAAGATAATGCACTAAGCTGGGTCAAAAGCCCTGCTGGTTTCGCAGTTGGAATGGTACCGTTAACAGGCTTCTCCTGTGTTTTGGGCGTGGGGGTGTACTACTTGGTCAACGCCATCGCACCGGACGCCGCTAGCGCCATAGCGGCGGCAACCACCGGTGCTCATGTGACGGGCGCGACTATTTTAGGGGCTCGGGAAAGTGGCGATCGTTAAAGGAAACAGCATATGGAAAGCAGCGATCTTCGCGCTGGTGCTAAGCGGATGTGACAGCCGTCCCGACCAGTGGGACGCCTTCGTCTATCCAAACTCTGCGGATCTCTCCGGATATGAGCGCATTGCGGGCTTCAAAAGCTTTGAGTTATGCCAGAGGGCTGCGATCGACAGAATGCGCTCGATCCAACGAGAGAGCGGGGGCGACTATGAATGCGGCTATAAGTGCGAGGCCGATCCAAGTCTTGGAGGCCTAAATGTCTGCAAAGAGACCCGCAAATAGCGCTATAAGGCCTATCGTTTCTGCTCGACGTTGCCACTCGCGGAAACGAGAGCTAATTCTGAAGTGGCCGCTAGCCGATCATCCACTTTCCACTGGCGGGCCTAGATATTCCGCGAACTTACCGCTGATTGTCGAGATCGCCCCGACGACATTGTCGGCGACTTTCACCCGCGCGTGTTTTTTCAACGCGCCAAGACTGCTGGCGACAGTCTCCGCTTCGTCTCGACTAATGGCCAAGACTGTCTCTTATACACATCTCCGAGCCCACGAGACACTGAGCGATC
>CAUUIU010000292.1:0-4427 GCA_963545025.1 uncultured Sphingopyxis sp.
GGGTTCAGCCCGTCGGTGATGCAGGCCTATATCGGCTTCGTCTATGTCTGGTCGTCGCTGCTCCACGCCAATGTCGGCGGCAATTTCAACCGGCTCGGCCACTGGATCGCGACCCCGCGCTTCCACCACTGGCACCATGGGCTGGAGCGCGAGGCGTTCGACGTCAATTTCGCGATCCACTTCCCCTTCCTCGACAAGATTTTCGGCACCTTCCACTTGCCCAAGGACCGCTGGCCCGAAAATTACGGCATCCCCGAGGATGTGCCGAAAAATTACTGGGGCCAGTTCCTCTATCCGTGGACGCGCAAGGGCAAGACCGAGGAAACCCCCGCCGAATAGCGGCTTGCCAGCGCCAGCGACCGGGCATAGGAGCCGCCGCGTGAGCCTGCTCGCCGCCTTTCGCCGACCCGGCATCCTGCTTTTGTTGCCGCTGCTGCTCGCGCTCGCCGCGCGCGTGCTCGTCGCGCCGGGCTGGATGATCGAAAGCGACGCCGGTGGCTCGATCACCGTGCGTATCTGTTCGGACCCCGCCAATCCCGGCGGCACGGTGACGATACCGATCGAAAAGACCGCGGATCATGATGCCGCCAGCGCCGAGCAGCCCTGCCCTTGGGGCGCGCTGGCCCATGCGCCGATCGTCCCCGCTGTGTCGGTGCTGGCCACCGCGCCGGCCATCGCCGTACCCGCGCCCACCGCGACCCGATCGCTCGGCTTCGCGCCGGGCATCGCCTCGCCCCTCCCGCCGAGCACCGGGCCACCCGCCTTCGCCTGATCCAGACCGACCGGCTGCCCGCGCTCCGCGCTTTGCGGCCTTTTGCCTGTATCCCACGCGAAGGATATCCCATGTCTCCCAACCCCGACCGGCGCGGCGCAGCGGCGCACGTTCCGCTCTATCGCACGATCTGGCGCTGGCATTTCTATGCCGGGCTGTTCGTCATCCCCTTCATTTTGATCCTTTCGGTCACGGGCGCGGCCTATCTGTTCAAGCCTGAGCTCGACCGGTGGGAGGAGCGCGCGTGGCGCGGCCTGCCCACGGCGGGCGCGGTCGACGCCGATGTGCAGATCGCCGCCGCGCGCACCGATTTTCCGGGCGCGAGCTTTCATTATTACCGCATCCCCGAAGCGCCCGGCGATGCCGCGATCGTCCATCTCGGTCTCACGAACGGGACAATGCGCGACGTTGCGGTCTCGCCGCAGGGCAGGGTGATCGGCTCGGTGGACCCAGAGACGCGCCTGTCGGCCTGGCTGTCGCACATCCACGGCACGCTGCTGATCGGCCGCGCCGGCCGCATAATCGTCGAGCTTGCCGCAAGCTGGGCGATCGTGATGATCCTGACCGGCCTCTATCTCTGGTGGCCGCGCGGGCGCGGCGCTGCGGGGGTCGTCTGGCCGCGCCTCTCGCTTGGCGGCCGCGCGGCATTGCGCGATCTTCACGCCGTCACCGGCTTCTGGGTCTCGGGCCTCGCGCTCGTTCTTCTTTTCACCGCGCTACCGTGGACCGACGTCTGGGCAAGCGGTTTCCGCACCGTCCGCGCCGAAATGGGCTGGGTGTCGGGGGTTCAGGACTGGAAAGGCGGCGCTGAAGGCCACGCCGCGCACGATCATGGCGCGATGGCCATGGCCGATCCTGCGTCCCGCGCCGCGCCGACGGTCCCGCTTGCGCGCATCGTAACGCTCGCGAAAGCCGAGAATATGCCCGCCCCCGTGATCATCCAGCCGCCGGGCGCACCCAATGCGTTCGGACCGCCCAACGGCGATGTCTGGACTGTGACGACACAGACGCAGAACCGCCCGCTGGTTCGCAAGGTCGCCTACGATCCCGCAACCGGCACCGCGATGGCGCGCAGCGGTTTCGCCGACAAACATGCGATAGACCGCGCCGTCGGTTACGGCATCGCGTGGCACGAAGGGCAGCTGTTCGGCCTGGCCAACCAGCTGATCGGCGTGGCGACCGCGCTGGCGCTCTTCACGCTCGCGATCTCGGGGTTCCTGATGTGGCGGCGGCGGGGGCCCGACGATGCGCTCGGTGCGCCGCCAGCCCCGCGCGATCCGGCGCGGCTCAAGGGCGTCGCGGCGATCATCTTGCTCCTCGCGGCGCTGCTGCCGATGCTTGCTGTCTCGCTGATCCTGCTTTGGATCGCCGAGCGCCTGATCCTGCCGCGCCTTCCGCGTGCCGCGCGCTGGCTCGGCGTTGCGGCGAAGGCCTCGCGCCTATAGGCTGCGGCCATGACCCGCATCCTTCACCTGCTCGCCCTGCTCGCCACGCTGCTCATCGCCCCCGGCGCGATCGCGCAGGAGCGCGGCCCGCTGGTGCTCGCAGCGGCGAGCTTGCAGGAATCGCTGACCGAAGCGGCGAATGTCTGGGCGGCGAAGGGTCACGCCAAACCCGTGCTGTCGTTCGCCGCCTCGTCGGCGCTCGCGCGCCAGGTGATCGCGGGCGCCCCCGCCGACCTGTTCCTCTCCGCCGACGAGGAGTGGATGGACGCGGTGGCGAAGGCCGGGCAGCTACGCGCGGGCACGCGCACGACCCTGCTCGGCAACCGCCTCGTGCTGATCGCCCCGGCAGCGAGCAAGCTCCGCTTGATCCCGGCGCGCGGCTTTCCGCTCGCCAAAGCGCTTGGCACCGGCCGCTTGGCTCTCGCCGATCCCGACGCCGTGCCGGCGGGCAAATATGCAAAGGCGGCCCTCACTTATCTCGGCGTCTGGCCCGGCGTTGCGGCGAAGGTGGCGCCGGCAGAGAATGTCCGCGCCGCAATGGCGCTCGTCGAGCGCGGCGCGGCGCCTCTCGGCATCGTCTATGCGACCGACGCGCGGGCGTCGAAGGCGGTGCGCGTCGTCGGTGTCTTCCCGGCGGCGAGCCATCCGCCGATCCGCTATCCGGTCGCGGTGTTGAAGGCGTCGCGGCACAAGGATACGGCAGGATTTCGCGCTTTCCTGTTGTCCAAACAGGGCCGCGCGATCTTTGCCCGCCATGGCTTCTCGGCGCCCTGATGCTGTCAGCCGAGGAGTGGGGGATCGTCGCGCTGTCGCTGAAGGTCGGCGGCGTCGCGGTGCTCGCTACGCTTCCCATTGCCTTTGCGATCGCCTGGATCCTCGCGCGCTATCGCTTTCCGGGGCGCGTCGTCGTCGATGCACTCGTCCACCTGCCGCTTGTTCTGCCGCCGGTCGTCACCGGCTGGCTGCTGCTGATCGCCTTCGGTCCGCTCGGCCCGATCGGGGGCTGGCTCGAACGCTGGTTTGGCGTGACGTTGATGTTTCGCTGGACCGGTGCGGCGCTCGCCGCGGCGATCATGGCGTTGCCGCTGATGGTGCGTGCGATGCGGCTGTCGATCGAGGGCATCGACCGGCGACTCGAGGGTGCGGCGCGTACGCTCGGCGCCAGCGCCTGGCACAGCTTCTGGACGATCAGCCTGCCGCTCGCGCTCCCCGGAATCCTCGCCGCGCTCGTGCTCGGCTTCGCGCGGTCGATCGGCGAATTCGGCGCGACGATCACCTTCGTGTCGAACATCCCCGGCGAGACGCGCACCTTGCCGCTCGCCATCTATTCGGCGCTGCAGGTGCCGGATGGTGAGGCAATGGTGACGCGCCTCGCCTTGCTGTCGGTGGCGCTGTCGCTCGGCGCGCTGATCCTCTCCGAATGGCTCGTGCGCCGCACCCATGCCGGAAGGGCACGGCATGGCGATTGATATCGACGTCACCCGCCGCCTCGGCGAACGCACGATTGCCGCGCGCTTTACCGCCGGTCCGGGGCTGACGGCGCTGTTCGGCCCCTCGGGGGCGGGCAAGACCAGCATTCTCAACATGGTCGCCGGACTGCTCAAACCCGACCGCGGCCATATCCGCGTCGGCGAAAGGACGTTGTTCGACGCGGGCATCGACCTGCCGCCCGAGGTGCGGCGCGTCGGCTATATCTTTCAGGACGGCCGGCTCTTTCCGCACCGCCGCGTGCGCGCGAACCTGCTCTACGGCCATCGCCTCGCCGATCCCGCCGACCGCTGGATGGCGTTCGGCGAAGCGGTCGCCTTCCTCGGCATCGGCGATCTGCTCGACCGCTGGCCGCATACGCTGTCGGGCGGCGAGGCGCAGCGTGTCGCGATCGGTCGCGCCTTGCTGCGCGGGCCTGAATTCCTGCTGATGGACGAACCGCTCTCGTCGCTCGACGCCGCGCGGCGCGGTGATATCATGACGGTGATCGAACGGATTCGCGACGAGCTCAAGCTGCCGATCCTCTATGTCAGCCACGACCGGGCCGAGGTCGACCGGCTGGCAACCGCGGTCGTGCGCGTCGATGGATGAAGTTTCACCTGAAACCATTTCTGTGATAGAAGGCGCGCCATGGAAAACCAGTTTACCCACGTCCATGACACGCCGCCGCCCGGCGCCTGTCTCTTATACACATCTGACGCTGCCGACGAAGCTAGAAGTGT
>CAUUIU010000293.1:0-4425 GCA_963545025.1 uncultured Sphingopyxis sp.
TCGCTCAGTGTCTCGTGGGCTCGGAGATGTGTATAAGAGACAGACACCCTTGATGATGGAGAACAGGACATGAGCGATGCCCCCTTTCCGCCCGCCGCCCCCGCCAGCGCGGCTGCCTGGCCCGCGACGCAGGTGCCCGGCCGCGCCGGCGTGCGCTATCTCAGCGTCGCCGACCAGATGGTTGCCACGCTCAACGAGCTCGGCCTGCCACACGACGGCGGCAGCCTTTCGACCGAAGGGAAGCGCAGCCAGATCGCCGAAAGCCTGATCCGGGCGCTCAGCAACGGCTTCGATATCTCGCACTCGTCGATCGGCATGCGCGCCCAGCGCAGGGTACAACCCGGCTGGACGGCCGCCAGCGCGTCGCGCGGGCTTCTCGCAGGGCGATTGGAGATCGATGCCGAAGCGGTCCGCGTCGAGGCCGACGGTCTGGAAATGCTGCTCGACGGCGTCCACGACCGTTTCCGCTATCAACTGTCGGACCGGCCCGATGCCACCGACAGGGCACGCGTCGCGATTCGCGAGGTGCTTCGCGAAATCCGCGACATCGTCGGCCGGCCCACCGGGGTTCCGGTCGCGCAGGCGAAAGCCCGCATCGGCCAGCTCGCGAACCAGGTGCTGGAATATTTCCGGTCGTTCCAAGAGCCGATTGCGAGCGTGAATTTCAATATCAACGGACGGACGGTCGAAACCATCGTGTTGCTTGAGGAGAGCGAGCACGTCCCCGTACCCGCCACACGAAGCGAACGGTTCGAGGCGCAACGTATCGAGGCGCTTCGCCTTGTCGCGGCGATCAAAATCCGTATCGAGGAAACCATCCAGAAGCGCAGCGCGGGCGAACTTGCCTGGCGCATCGAGCGGTCGATGGAAGCTGCGGCACGCGCCATCGTCGACGTTCGCCTTCGCTTGCAGTCGTCGGCGATGACCGGTGCGCTCGACCGCTGGCAGGCGGTCGACCTGCCCGAAATAGAGGACAGCGGCGGCAAGCCGGAAAATCTGGCTGACGGGCTGGAGGGCGCGCTCGCCTGGCTGCAGCCGCATACCGACCGCTTTGCCCGGCCGAGCTTCTTCGCCGACGACATGACCGACGACGAGGCGACCGAATTGGGAGGCGAACTCGACCTGATCGCCGACATCCTCGATTCCTGCGTCGACGCGCTGGCGCGTCGCGGCGAGGATCCGCAATTCACCGCGCTTCTCTCCGGCCTCGGCCAGGTGACGCGCAAGGCCGGCGAACTCGCCACTGAAATGAGCAATTTCTAGTCCAGGCCGCAATCAGGAGAATTGACATGGCCCTGCCCCCACCGCCTTCGAGCATCACCTCGCTCGACCAGTTCAACAGCCTTATCGCGGCGCTCGAGAAGGTCCGTGCGCAGATGATCCGCGACGCTCGCGAAGAACTCGCGACCTCGCCCAATCCCGAACTGATCAACGAATATGTCGACAGCGCCGCCGACCTGCTGCGCGAGATCGCGGCGCAATCGCGGCCCGCCGACGGCGGCCATGCCGCACTGATCGGCCTCGGCCCCAATGTCGCGAGCACGATCGGGGCCGCACCGCCGTCGATCTCGGTCCCGTCCTATGACAATGAGATCAACCGCGAGCGGCTGATGGCCGTCGGCGATCTCTATTATATCTATCAACACGAGCGCGCCGGCGTCTTTCGCGCAGTGCTCAAATTGCAGGAGCTTTTCCGCTCAGGCCAGGTGCGCCTTTCGGAAGGATCGGGGGCGATGGCGCTCTATCAGTTCGATCGCAAGCGCATCCTGCGCTACACCGCGCGCGAACGGCATTCGGCCTATCGCAAGGTGTTCGGCTATACCGAGGAAGCCGTGCCGCATGGCGCCGAGCCGAACACGCCCTTCCACGGCATGCTCAGCAATTTTTGCGAACATGTGTCGCGCTTCTTCGGCGACAAGCGTGTCTCCGAAGTGCTGCGTCCCGACTATACGCGCGAGACCTTCGGCAGCATGGCGGTCGTGCGGCGGTCGGGGCTCGACCTGCGTCACAACCTCAAGCAGGCGTCCTATGGCCATGTCGCGGTGCTGCGCGCCGAGGTGATGATGCTGCTGCGCGAGGCGTTCGACATATTGGGAGCGCCCGACATCGCGAACCTGTTCGGTGCCGACAACGCCTGGGACGTGCTCGAGGAAATGCTGCAACGCTATTGGAGCGAGGCACCCGTCACGTCACAGCGCAGCCGTATGGCCGCGTCCGGCCGGACGATCCTCAACTGGCTCGCCGAGGACCATCTGCTCACCAACGTCCGGATCGACTTCGAATCCTTCCTTGAAGCGATAGTCGATGCTTGCGATGATTGGCGCACCAGCGCCGAGTCGCTCGGGCTGAGCGCGGGCAAGACATCCAGCGGCGGCAATGTCGTGGCCTTCGAACGGAAACGGCACGGCGGCGCTCAATGAACGACAACATCATAGCCGGAAAAAATAAGGTCGCGACGGGCTAACCAGGCGAGTGAGGGCAATGGTCAGTCTATCCACGATTTCGGTCGCCGTCGCGCAGGCGGAACCTGCGCATGCCATCCACGCCGACGTCCATTGGGACGCGGCGCCGAGCAGTCCGTTCGCATCGCTTTCGCCGCGCGAACAGCAGATTGCAGCGGCGGCGGCGGCGGGGCAGTCGAACAAGGAAATCGCGCGGCTGCTCGACATCAGTCCGTGGACCGTGTCGAGCCATTTGCGTCAGATATTCGCCAAGCTCGGCATTTCGCGGCGGCTGGAGCTCAGCCTGCTGTGGCACCGTGCGGGCTAGGTCCGCTGCGCCGCACCACGCGATATCCGAAATAGGCGAAGGCGATCAGCACCGCCCCCTGCACCACAGCGAAGGGCGGCTCGCTGCCGGTCGGGGCCAGCGCGTTGAGCAGCGGGATCTTCAGGAACGACTGAACGACGAGAACAAAGACGTTGAGATAGAGCGCAAAGATCGCGCTCACCGCATAGACGATTGCCCACCGCCCGCGCCGGGCGAAACCGAACAGCGCGACCAAGGCGAGTGCTAATACGGCAAGCGAGATGTAGCCGACGATCTGCGCTGGGGTCAGTACCGCGACCGGGAAGAAAAATCCGGTCACACTCGTCGCGATCGTCAGCGCCAGAAACGCAACGTTCCATGACGCAAGCCAATGGCCGCGCAGCAACGCGACGAACCAGACGAGGCCGGTCGCGATGCCTGCAAGGCTGATCGCGACGTGCAATATCGTGAAGGCGGGAACGGAAAGACCGAGGATCATGGAATCTTCTCCTGCTGCATCGCGCCAATCTTAGGCGGATTGGGTAAGCGACGCGAAGCCATTGAGCAACTCTGCGGTGGTGACGATCGCGTGGGCGAAGGTCGGCCCGTTGATCTCGTGCGCGCAACGCATCGCATCGGCGCTGGCGGCCGCAGTTGCGTCGCGGACCAGCGTCACATGATAGCCGAGCTCGACGGCATATTTGCCGGTGCTTTCAAGGCAGGTGTTGGCAATCAGCCCGATCAGAATGACGTGAGTGATCCCCTTCTGCTTCAACAGCGTATCGAGATTGGTGCCCGCGAAACCGCTCGATCCCCAATGTTCGGTTGCGATCAGGTCGCCGTTCTGCGGTGCGAAATCGGGGTGCCATTCGCCGCCATGGCTGCCGACGGCGAAAATCTGGCGGTCATAGCCCGCAACCATATAGGGGTTGGGATGATCCCAGCCATCGAGGTCGCCCGGCTGCCAGCGGTGGTGCGGCACGATCACAACCTGGATGCCCGCAGCGCGGACGGCTGCGGTCACTGCTTTCAGATTTGTGTGCAAGTCGACCTCGGTCGCCACCTTGGCAACGAGCGGCCAGAGCTTGCCGTCCTCGGCCAGAAAGTCGTTATAAGGATCGACGAACAGCAAGGCGGTGCGGGCGGAGGCGATCACGGTCTTGCTCCTGCATCGGCGGGTGCCGAAGAATGGCGGGATCATGCATCGCAGGGCCGCGCAGACCAATCGTCCAGGGATTTACGCCGATCATACTTTGATATGAGCGGGCGGCGCGCGGCAGGCGCTCAGTCGTCGGCGGCGACGGGCAGTGTAAAGCCGAAGCGCGCACCCGAGCCGACCCGGTTCTGCGCGTCGATGCGCCCGCCATGCGCCTCGATGATCGACCGGCACATCGCAAGTCCGATGCCCATTCCGCCCGATTTGGTACTGAAAAAACTGTCGAAAATCCTGGGCAGATTGTCGGGCGCGATGCCCGGTCCGCTGTCATCGACGCGGACGGCGAGCATGCCGCCGTCAATCAGTGCCGTCGCAAGCGCGAGGCGGCGCGGCCCCTCCTGCGACGCCATCGCATGCACGGCGTTGATGGCGAGATTGACGATGACCTGTTGCAACTGGATGCTGTCGGCCGTCACCGGCGGCAGATCAGGCGCAAGGTCGAGGATCAGTTCGATCTGGTG
>CAUUIU010000294.1:0-4416 GCA_963545025.1 uncultured Sphingopyxis sp.
GGTGGCCGCGCTGGACGGTGCCGCCGAAATGCTGGCCGATCGCCTGGTGGCCGAGGCAGACGCCAAGCAAGGGTTTGCGCGCTTCGGTGCAAGCGGCGACGAGATCGAGGCTGATTCCGGCCTCGTTCGGCGTGCAGGGACCGGGCGAAATCAGGATCGCATCGGCCCCGGTCGCGAGCGCGTCCGCCGCGGTCAGCGCATCGTTGCGCTCGACGCGCACGTCGGCACCCAGCTCGATCAGATAGTGAACGAGGTTGAAGGTGAAGCTGTCATAATTGTCGATGACGAGGATCATGGGCGCGCACTATCGGTTTTGCGGGGGTTGGGGAAGGGATAGAAGCTATCGGGCGGGCAACGAAGGCTTTTGCGGTGGCTAGCCTTCCATCCGCACGACGATTTTGCCCTTGGCGCGGCCGGATTCGAGATAGGCGATCGCCTCGCCGATCTGGGCAAAGGGGAATGTCCGATCAATCACGGGTGCGAGCTTCTTTTCCTCGATCAGTCGCGCAAGTTCGGCCAGTTCGCTGCCGCTCGGGTGCATGAAGAGATAGCGATAAGTGACGCCATGCCTGCGGGCCTTGGCACGCAATCCGAAGCTGGCGAACCAGAAGAGCGCGGCAAGCAGCGGGCCGCGGCCGAGATCCTTTTGCGCCGTCAGCGGCTCGGGCATCCCCGCCACCGACACCACCGTCGCGCCGGGCTTCACCACGCCGAAGCATTTTTCGAGCGTGTCTCCGCCAATCAGGTCGAAGGCGCCGTCCATATCGCGCACCTCTTCCTCGAAGCGCTGAGCCGTATAGTCGATCACGCGGTCGGCGCCGAGCCGTTCGACCAGGGCGCGGCCGCGTGGGGATGCGGTTGTCGTGACCTCGGCCCCGAGCCATTTGGCGATCTGGATCGCGAACGTGCCGACGCCACCCGCGCCGCCCGGGATGAACACGCGGCTGCCCGGTTGCAGCTGCAATTCGTCGCGAAGCGCCTGGAGCGCGGTGAGACCCGCGAGCGGCACGCCTGCCGCGGTTTCGAAATCGATCGAGGCGGGCAGCAATGCCAGATGGCCGGCAGGAACTGCGGCAAAGTCGGCGAAGGCGCCCATCCGATCCTTCGGGACGCGCGCGAAGACGCGGTCACCAGGCTTGAAGCCACTCACACGCTCGCCGCAGCTTTCGACCGTGCCGGCCAGCTCGTTGCCCATGACAACAGGAAAGTTGTAGCGCTGAACGACCTTGAGCATGCCGTCGCGCGTCTTGAAATCGACGGGGTTGAGCCCTGCGGCATGAACGCGAACGAGCACATCGTCCGGGCCGGGCACGGGACGCGGGACATCGCGCAGTCCGGTCGCTTCGGGGCCGCCGTGACGGTTGAGAAGAAATGCCTGCATCTCGGTCACTCCGCCATCAGCTTCGCCAGATCATCCTTCCAGAATTTCGCCCAGGTATGGGTGCTGTGGCCCTTGGTTTCGGGGCTCGCCGCGATCAGGATGAACCGCGTCGTTTTCATCCGCGCCGCCGCTTTCTCCGTGATGCCATAGGCGGGCGGGTTGATGAAATCGTCGGCCGAGTTGATCCAGAGGACAGGCACCCTGATCTTTTCGAGGTTTGGCCACGGATTGTAGGTCCGCGAGGCGTCGAGCTGATAGATGGTGTCGTTGGCGTCGTTGCGGCCATAGGTGCGGGCGAACGCCTCATCCTTGTATTTCTCCGCGGCTTCGCGCGTCGGATATTGCGCCTGCAACGCATAGGGGTTGGCGCCCGCGATCATGCTGAGCGAGGCGGCCGTGCGCAGGCCCGCGGCGGGCGGATCGGTATAATTTCCGTCCTTCCACAGCGGGTCGGCCTTGATCGCATCGATCGACAGCGTGCGCCACATGCGGTTCTGGCCCGCGATCTCGACCGGCAGGCAGGCGAAGGGAGCGAGCTTTTCGGCAAAATCGGGGTAAGCCTCACCCCAGACGAAGCCGTGCATGCAGCCCATCGAGGTGCCGAGAATGAGCTTCAGCTTCTTCACGCCGAGTTTTTCGGTGAGCATCCGGTACTGGGCGCTGACCATGTCGTTGTAATCGTAGCGCGGGAATTTCATCCGCAGGCCGTCGCTCGGTTTCGACGAGGCGCCGTGGCCGAGATTGTCGGGCAGGATCACGTAATATTTCCGCGTATCGAGCAGTTGGCCAGGGCCGAACAGTTCGTTGGCGAACTGCGGCTGGAAGAACTGCTTTCCCGTGCCGCCGGTGCCGTGAAGGATCATCACGGCGTTGGTGACATGGCCCTTCGCATCGCGCTGCGGCGTGCCGAGCGTCGTATAGTGCATCTTGATTTCGGGCAGCTTCTCCCCGGTCGCGAAGGCGAAATCCTTGAGGATCGCGTCGCCCTCGATGGCGCTTTCGATCTGGGCGTGGGCGGGCGTGACGCTGGCGAGCAGCAGGGCGAGCGGGGCGAGGATTTTGCGCATGGCGGGACGCTAGCGCGCGGCCCGATCAGGTCAAGCTATTGCCCGTACCCTGGCGTTCCGGCGAGCCGCACGGCCTCGCGCGCCGCCGCGAACAGCGCGCCGGCCTTGGCCTCGCATTCGCGCTGTTCATAGGCGGGGTCGCTGTCCGCGACGATGCCGGCGCCGGCCTGGACGTGCATTTCGCCGTCCTTGACGATCGCAGTGCGCAGGACGATGCAGCTGTCCATATTGCCGTCGGGGGCGAAATAGCCGACGCCGCCGGCATAGGGCCCGCGCGCGTCGGTTTCGAGTTCGGCGATGATCTGGCACGCGCGGACCTTGGGCGCGCCGCTGACGGTGCCTGCGGGAAAGCCCGCGAACAGCGCGTCGATCGCGTCCTTGTCGGGCGCGATGCGGCCGATGACGTTCGACACGATGTGCATGACGTGGCTGTAGAATTCGACGGTGTAGCTGTCGGTGACGACGACGCTGCCGCCCACAGCGGCGCGGCCGACGTCGTTGCGGCCGAGGTCGAGCAGCATCAGATGCTCGGCGCGTTCCTTGGGATCGGCGAGCAGGCTCTCGCGATTTTCGACATCCTCGGCGCTGGTGCGGCCGCGTGGGCGGGTGCCGGCGATCGGGCGGATGGTGATTTCGCCATCGCGCACCCGGACGAGAATCTCCGGCGACGAGCCGATCAGCGCAAAGCCGGGCAGGTCGAGGAAATAGAGGAAGGGCGAGGGGTTGATGCGGCGGAGCGCGCGATAAAGGTCGAACGGCGGCAGGTCGAACGGGGTCGAGAAGCGCTGCGATAGCACGACCTGAAAGATATCGCCCGCGGCGATATATTCCTTGGCCGTCGCCACCATCGAGGCGAATTCGGCGGGCGTCGTCGCGGGGTTGGCGGCGATATCGGCGGGCAGGGCTTCGGTGGCGGCGCGGTCGGCGTGCGCGCTGGCGCTCGACAGGCGCGCGGCGATGGTTTCGAGCCGGTCTTGCGCATCCTCGATCATGCGATCGATGGCGCCGGCCGGATCGGGCCAGATCGGGGCGATCAGGAAGAGTTCGTCGGCGAGCCGGTCGAACACCAGAATGATCGTCGGGCGCACGAAGACCATGTCGGGAAGACCGAGCCCGGCGCCGGCGGCGCGCGGGATGCGTTCGACGAGGCCGATGGTTTCATAGGCGAAGAAGCCGACGAGCGTCGCGAGCGCCTTGGGCAGACCCTCGGGCACGTCGAAGCGGCATTCGCCGACGAGGTCGCGCAGCGCCTGAAGCGCGGCGGCTTCGAGCGGCTGAAACGCCTCGCGGTCGTGCCGCCAGTCGCGGTTGATCCGCGCGACGTCGCCAGTCACTTCGAACATCAGGTCGGGGTCGAGTCCGATCAGGCTGTAGCGCCCACGCGTTTCGCCGCTTTCGACCGATTCGAGCACCCAGTCGCCGCGCCCCGGCTCGATCAGCTTGAGTGCCGCAGATACGGGCGTTTCGACGTCGGCGATCAGGCGCTGCCAGACGACTGCCCCGCGCCCCCCGGCCAGCGCCTCTAGCGCGGCGGCTCTGCCCTCCAGGCTCACGCCCTTATTCGTTGACCGGCGTCGTGCCGGTGAGTTCGCGGCGCAGCTGCGCGACCAGATCCTTGTTGATCGTCACGCCGGCGCGGCGCTTCGCCTCGGCCACCAGCTGTTCGACCAACTCGTTGCCAAAGGCCGGGGCCAGCGGCTGCGCGATGGCGGCGACGCGGCGGGGGTCGATCGTCTTGGGATCGGGACGGTTGACCTCTCCCAGCGAGATCACCATCCAGCCGCGGTTGCCGGGCATTTCGAGTGTCTTGACGCTGTTCTTGGCCATCGAGAAGAGCAGCGACAATTCCGGCGGCACCGGCTGGCCATTGGCGCCAAGCTCGCCGCGCAGGCCGCCGATCGTCTGGACGCTGCCGATATTGCTGTCTCTTATACACATCTGACGCTGCCGACGAAGCTAGAAGTGTAG